>DNOU01000132.1:4678-12197 GCA_003501835.1 Anaerolineaceae bacterium
TGGTGGAAATGTACCAGGCAAGCGAAAATGCCGATGTGGTGATTGGTTCACGTTACACCAAAGGTGGCTCGCTGGATAAGGACTGGCCTGTCTGGCGGAAGATGCTTTCCTCCTTTGGCAATAATTATGCCAGGACGATCCTGGGTGTGCACATGAAAGACCTCACCGGCGCTTTCCGCATTTGGAAACGACCTGTCGTGGAAACTTTTCCCTGGGATCGCATCCGATCAAACGGTTATGTCTTCCAGGTGGAAACCGCCTTCCTTACAGAACGCCTGGGCTTCAAGGTGGTGGAAGTGCCCATTTACTTTGCAGAACGCAAATACGGACAGTCCAAGATGAACCTGAGGATTCAAATGGAAGCAGCCTTCCGCGTCTGGCAGCTCCGCGCAATGTACCGCGATCTCTGATTTAATCCAATCTCCAACTCGACCGCCCATTTTCAGAGGGCGGTTTCTTCACTGTTGGTCATTGTAATTTAATAATATATAGATATAATATGTGTTAATATTATTACTTAAGATGACCAAGGAGAATCTCATGAATCCCCCAGCTGCCCAAATCGATGACCTCACCGGATTGCTTTCACGCAAGGCATTTCTTTCGGCATTCGATTCTGAACTCGAACGGCTCAAGGGTAACTCTCTCCCGCTTTCGCTGGCATTCGCGGACATTGACCATTTCCTCGAGATCAACGAAAAATATGGACACCAGGTGGGTGACTTTGTCCTGAAAGCCGTCGCGGACACCGCCAGGGAGGTCCTTCCTGAAAACACCTTCATTGGCCGGTATGGGGGAGACGAGTTCATCCTGTTATTTCCGGGCACAGAACGCGAAACCGTATTTCTGCTGATGGAGAAATTCAGGTTGTCCATCGCGGAAATGACCATTTCCACAATGAAAGAGAATGACGAGGTCAAGGGGGTTTCGATCAGTGCGGGCATTTCCTGTTCCCCTATCGACGGCAGCTTGAGATCTGAAATAATGCGAAAGGCTGACCAGGCGCTTTATCGCGCCAAGATAAGTGGCCGGGGCAGGATCAAACTCGCCACCGATGAGCGCATGCTGCCCAAAACCAGTCACTACACGCAAACGCAGCTTGAGCGTCTGACCAAGCTGGCTTCAGAACGCCAGGCAGGCGAAGCAGAACTGCTTCGCGAAGCCCTGGATGATTTGATTGCCAAATATGGGGTGAATGAAATCGAGCGTTGAGGGGTTATTGGTTGAGTGCAACCGGGCGGCTGATCAGGTATTCTGCCACCAGGGTGCGCCACTCAGCCAGGTCAAGCGTTTGAGCCCTGCGGATTGGATCAATTCCAGCAGCCGTTAACAATGCCGCGGCGTCATCGCCGCTGATGTGCAGCCCTGCTGAAAGTGAGTTGCGAAGTGTTTTTCGCTTCTGGGCAAACCCATGTTTTGCGAGGCGGAAGAACCATTCCAGATTCGCTTCCGGGATCACCGGCTCGGGGTAAAGATCCACCCGCAGTGTGGCTGAATCCACTTTTGGTGCGGGATAGAACGCTGCAGCAGGGATGGTGTGGGTGATGCNNCGCTCTGCCACCTCGCTCTGCATCGTGAGAACAATGCGCCTGGGCTTGATGGGTGATGCGAGCAAGTGCCGGATGAGCGCGGAAGTGATGTAATAGGGGATGTTCGCCACCACCAGGTAGTCATTTTCACCGATCAAATCTTCAGGCTTGATCTCCAGCATATCGCCGTGAACCACCGAGACATTTTCAAAGGGTCTCATCACTTCGTGTAAAGCCGGCAGCAGGTTCCGGTCAATCTCCACCGCCACCACCTTGCGCGCCTGGCTCGCCAAAAGTCGTGTCAGGCTGCCCAGCCCCGCGCCAATCTCCAGTACCGTATCCATGGGCTGAATCTCCGCTGCAGCCACGATCTTGAGCAGTGCTCCGTGGTCCACCAGGAAGTTCTGTCCCAATCCCTTGCGGGGCTCCAGGTCGTACCGGCGCAGCAGAGAACGTACATCCAGGGCGGGCAGGTTCATGGGAGCACCGCCGGCACATTCGCAGGAACAGGCGTCAGAAAGTAGATCGTCACGCTACCATACCACGGAACCCAATCTGCATCGCTGTAACCCAGGTCAATCCAGTAACTGCCCGGAATGCCGCCGCCCACATCTGCCACAGTGCCGATCCCGTATCCCGGCACATAGATCTGATCCATGGCAAAGAGTCTGTACCAGTCACGGGTGACACCAATGACCCCCTTCTTCACTGGCAAACCGGAGGAGGTGCCATAATAGCAGCGGTCGCCCCCTGAGCGGCAGGGAGAGTACGAGGTCACCCGAACTGTCACAGCACGGTAATAGCTGATCGGACCGGAAGGGGTATCCAGAGTTTTGATGGTGAACTGGGTGCCGTGGGCTTCCTTCTGGTTGACAGGTTCCCGCAGCACAACCGCCTCTTCCTTCGTCTGCGATACCTGCACGCCATTCTCAAAGCGCGTTCTCACCTTCACCACCTGGATTCCAGGAACGCCCAGGGTNNTCGTTGACATATTCCGTTTTGAATGGAATCAGGGATTCTTCAACATTCACTTCCTCGCGTACCCGCACGACCCTGATCCTGCCATCCAGCGGCAAAGGTTGGTCGTCTGCTGGAACGCTGTAATCAAGATCCTGTAATGAGATACCCGCGCTGGCAAGTGCTTCGCCGGTGGTTGCCCGGCGGACCAGGGTCTCAAAGGTCAATCCATCCGCTTCGATGGTCGCTGCCAGCGGTGGGATGATTTCCAGATCAACGGTTTGATGAAGGGGTTGATCAAAGGGCAGGCTCAACTGGCTGGCGCCATTCAAATGGATGCCGTTTTCCCATAAAGCTTTACCCAGCCATCCGGTGCTGCTTTCCAGGACATCTTTTTTTACACCCTGCGTCAAATTAATGGCAACCGCAGGCGTGTACTGGATCACCACCCTGCCAGACTGGGGTAAAGGCTGGCTGGCATCCATAATTTGACCATTGACCCTCACGGAATCAGTTGAATGGTAATTCAAACCTGCCGCACGGATGATCTCAGCCGGTACCCGGCTGGTGGTTTGCACCGGGATTAACCGGCTTTCCGGGGTTAACCATACGGCAAGGCTGCCGGCACGATTCACCCGGATCTCCTGAACATTCGATAGAAAGGTCCTTCCGGAAGGCTCCAGGCTATCTCCCGGGGAGAGTTTGATTCCAGCGCTCCTCAAAGCACCATTGACAGTGAGAGCATTTGTTTTGACGGTTAACGGGCTGCCGTCCACAACCAGGTTCACGCTGCGGTTCATCAGCAACAGACCCACCAGCACTCCCAGGATGGGGATGGCGATCCATGCCCATTTCTTGACCATTCTGATCAGCATGCCACAATTCTAACAGAAAAAACAACCCCCCTTTTCAAGGTGCGTCAATGGGATCTTCGCCCATGAATGATTTTAAACAATAATACTAAAGGAATATCCGTGCCGTCCTGGTGAGGCAGGAACCCCGGGTGGTGGGTATCTTTTCTGGACGCAATTGTGCCACCGGGGAATACTTATGGGTCATTCCAAAGCCACCCGGTCGCAGCATGTGATGACCACCCTGGTTTTTTTGTTACTCCAGGGGAGTCACAGGGAAACTGCCCGACCCGGATGACCGAAAAGCGCTTCCGACACCTGCCGCTGGTGAGGGATGATCAAGTGGTGGGGCTGATCGCAATAGGCGAGGTGGGCGAATCCATCATCGCCGGGAAAAATTCCACCATGGTTGGATTGGAAAACTTCCCCGTCTACAAGGTGTATCCACACTCACTCATTTCCTTTTCACAACCGTGGTGCCACAAAATGAATTGTTTCCATGGGGGTGCCGAAAAACCCTTGGCGGGGATGCTATAATCTAAAAGTTGACTTGACTCAAGCATATCACGCCGTAAAGGGGTTTTTATGCCAATAACCTATGTGATCATCGTTCTGGCAATTCTGCTTTTCCTGGTTGCCTTCATTTTGATTCGTACCGTGCTCTACAGCCGGGCACCACTCTCGAGCCTGGCAACCGGCTCGGCAGATGAAGATTTTGCATCGCCTGAGTTTGATGCCCTCGAAGCCGCCAAACACCTCTCCGAATCCGTACAGGTCAAGACCATCTCGCACGAAGATCCGGCAGAGGACAGCAAGGAATACTTCAACCTGCTCCAGCAGGAATTCGAAGTCATGTACCCGCATGTCCACCAGGTGATGCAGAAGGAAATCGTCGGCGATTACAGCCTGATCTTCACCTGGCCGGGCAGCAACCCTGAATTGGAACCGGTGCTCTTTACCTCTCATCAGGATGTGGTACCCGCTGACCCCGATACGCTTGATCAATGGACCTATCCGCCGTTTTCCGGCGAGATTGCAGAAGGTTTCATCTGGGGGCGCGGCACACTGGATATCAAGAGCCAGGTGATCGCTCTCTTTGAGGCTGCAGAGTCGCTCATTATCAGCGGATACACCCCGGAACGCACCGTCATCCTGGCGTTTGGACATGATGAGGAAGTCTTTGGCGTAGGCGCAAAAAAGATCGTCGCCCGTTTGCAGGAGAAAGGCATGCACCTGCATGCCCTTCTGGATGAAGGCGGCACGATCTACAATGGGGGTCTCCCTGGAATCGCGGGGCAGGCTGCCCTCATCGGTATTGGTGAGAAAGGGTATCTGTCACTCAGGTTCACGGTCGAAATGGAAGGCGGTCACAGCTCCACTCCCTCAAACGAAACTGCCATCGGCATTCTCAGTCAGGCGATCACCCGCCTGGAAACGCATCCCTTTCCCCCCAGCCTGCACACCGTAAAAGGGATGTTCCAGGGATTGGCGCCTGCCTCTCCATTCTCGATGCAGCTGGCATTTGCCAACCTTTGGTTGTTCAAGGGGATGGTGATCCGGCAACTCAGCAGCAACGTTGAAACGGACGCCGCCATCCGCACCACCATTGCTCCCACCATCTTTCGCAGCGGAGTGAAAGACAACATCCTGCCCGCCAAAGCAGAGGCGGTGGTGAACTTTCGCTTGCTGCCCGGAATGAGCATCGCCGAGGCTTGCAATCATGTGCGTGAGGTGATCCATGACGAGCGGGTCCACTTTGAACCCCTGGGCGGCAATGCCTGGGAAGCAACTCCCGTCTCGCCCACGGATTCTGCCTCCTACAGCGAACTTGCTGCCTGCATCATCGGCTTCTTCCCGGGAACAGTCACAGCGCCTTATATCACACTGGGTGGTACGGACGCACGCAACTACTACGTCATTTGCGACAACATTTATCGCTTCACACCGCTGATCAGCCTCCCCGAAGATCTCAAACGCGTTCATGGAGTGGACGAGAGGATCTCCATCGATGCGCTTGCAACCATGGTGAAATTCTTCCAACAGCTAATGCAGCGTTGGAGCCTGAATTAAGAGCTTGGGGATGTCCGAAAAATCAGACATCCCCATGTTTTGTCCTGGGATCGCTCTTGAAGCAGGATTTTTCTTAACCTGACCAGACTCGGCTGCGGGTCTGATATTGTCCAGGGTGTGCGCCGGGACAGTAATCTTCATTGACCCGACTGGGGGAAACTCTCCTCATGCCAGGCTGACCGTCAACCTCACAATAAAGCGGTCAATGGCACCGAAGCGGTACTTGTAATCCTCGTTGCCCCGCAAAAAGTCGAACACCTTGCGACCATTTTCATTCGCCCATTTGAGCAGGTGCCCCAGCAGCACCCACCCGGGACTGTAGTCCATGAAGGTGTAGTCAAAGCCCGAGTTGTACACCCAAATGCGGTTGTCATAATCAAAGTTCATGTAAGCGGCTGCATTGCTGCCGTTAACGGTAAGAAAAGCCAGTTGAAGGGTACCGGTATCCATTGCACTCTTCATCAACGCCTTCATCTGCATCTGCATCTCAGGGGTGAGGAATTTCTCCTTGTCCTTCTCCTGTGCCATCAGCCGCAGAAGTTCGTCTCCGGCAGTTTCCAGCTGTCCGGCATCTTCCACCAGGTGCCACCCAACGGTGAATTCCGATTCCCCGGCACGTCGCATCTTGCGGCGGATCTCATGGCGTTGTTTCTTATCGATGCCAGCCAGGTAAGCTTCCCAATCTCCGGGCAGCAGAATATAGGGGCTATGCTGCAGGCGATTCTGTTCGACAGGCAATCCGAGTTCTGCTGCAGCCTGGTGAATCGCCCCCACGGTGGTCGACTCTTCGAGAACGTTGTAAAGATCCAATCGCTCAACACCGTACTCTTCCGCAAGCACTGTCCTGGCGAAACTCAATAGCCCACTGATGAACGCCTGTTCATCATTCTCCCGGACGATCAGGTCCAGGAAATCGCTGATCTCAATGCTGCCGAGGATCAAGAGGCTATTCACGCCTTCGTGCCGGGCGGCAAACAGCGGTGCAATCCCCGTCAATTTGCCATTTTCCCTGGCGGTAACGATCGCCAGCCGTACCGGCTGCTGCCACTCTCCGCCACCCAGGTGATGCCACCAGGTTTTGAGATAATCAAATTGCAGGAATGGCACATTAGAAACGCTCTCTTTCAGGAGAGCGTTCCATTCACCACGTAAATCTTCATCGAAGTGGTCAAAAACTGCAAAATCCATGACGCAAATTATACCCTTTTCAATCCATTTATCCAGTTCCAATCAATTCAAGTTCGGGTGCAGCCGTGCGGCATTCCGTTTCAACCACAGGCGGGCTTCCTTGTAAGCCGGGAAGTACTGGCTGACCAGGTTCCAGAATTCGCGAGAATGATTCGGCACCCGCAGGTGCGCCAGTTCGTGCACCACCACGTAGTTCAGCACCTCGGGCGGAGCCATGACCAGGCGCCAATTGAATGATAAAGTCCCCCGGGTTGAACAGGAGCCCCATCGTGTGCGCTGATCGCGGATGTTGATACCTTTGGGGCTCACCCGCATCGCCCGGGCGTGGGTAGTGACGGCACGGTTCAATTCATCCCTGGCCATCTCGCGCATGGCGTTTTCCAGCACTTTGCCTTTCTTTGAACCTGCACCTTCCGGCAAGAGCACTTCCAGCCGGCTGCCCGTTTCGCGTACCAGGGCTTGTACACGCCTTCCTTCTTCTTCGATCACCCTCACCTGGGTGGGTTTTCCTCGCAGCAGAATCACATCCCCCGGCAGGGATTGACTTCTTGCCTTCGCCTGCCTGCGCTCCAGTTTGCGCAGCTGTTCACCCAGCCAGGCAGAATTCTGCTGGATGAACCGCTCAGCTTCTGCAGCCGCGGTACCTCTGGGCAGGGTGACCAGAACACCATCAATGGTGACCGAAAGCCGCAGCCTCCTGGCGCGTTCGGACCACTTTACCTCATACTGCAGGGGAGATCCCTGGATGTGTGTGGTGCATTGGATGTGATTGACCATGATTTTCGATTATAAACCAACCTCGTTTTGAATTGACAGCCAAAAGCAGCGCTCCTAAACTTAAAGCATCATCCCCTTGCAAAGGAGCACAACTATGGATCAAAAAGCAGGTGCGCAGATCAGCAAAAAGGCATTCATTCAATCTTT
>DNOU01000059.1 GCA_003501835.1 Anaerolineaceae bacterium
CGCCGTTGGACCTTGAAATGACCATTGGCGGATGGCCGCCAAAAACCAACCAGTTGAGCCTTGACCCGGCTCTTCGTCAAAAAATGAAGGCTGCCTGGCCTTTTCGCCACTCCAACCCGCCCGTGCTGGTGCATGGCGATTTCTGGCCGGGGAACATTCTCTGGCAGCAAAACCAACTGGCAGGGGTGATCGACTGGGAGGATGCCATGCTGGGTGAACCCCTGATTGACGTGGCAATCTGCAGGCTAGACTTAACCTTCATCTACGACCGTGAAACCACCCGCATATTTACCGAAACCTACCTCGCCCACCACCCCGTCGATATCTCCGACCTGCCCGGTTGGGATTTAATCGCCGCTTTTCGCCTGGCGCGGCTGGCTGGTTCCGATCTGACCAGCTGGTGCGCATTCTTTATTCCCTACGGCAGGGGAGACATCACTCCTTCCAGTATGAAGGAAGCCTTCAAAAACTTCACCGCAGAGTCCTTATCCCAGTTTTCTTCCGTCTGATTGGCACCTGGCGTAGCGATACCTCGTGATAACCGATCAGGCTGTCACTGCATCTATTGAAAGTAACTGGTTCAATTCATACGAATCGAATGTTCGGAAGGAGTTGAATCTAAGGGGATGCTTCGATCAAATGAATGAACTGTGAGTCCTGAGGGACAAAGGAGACTTGTATGAAGATATATGATTACCTGATCGTTGGCGGCGGGATGACAGCTGCGGCGGCGGCGCAGGCCATACGTAAAGCTGACCCGGATGGTCTTATTGGCATGATCAGTGCTGAAAACCATCCCCCGTATAACCGCCCGCCTCTTTCAAAGAAGCTGTGGCACGGGAAATCGGAAGATACCATCTGGTTGAAGNNGGGAAGGCAGGTGACCGATGATTCAGGCAGTCAGCACGCATACAAGAAACTTCTTCTCGCCACCGGCGGCACACCACGCAAAATCGCAGGTGCACCTGAAGAGATCGTGTATTACCGCACAGTGGATGATTTTCGACAATTGCGCGAATGGATCCGCAAAGGAGCAAGAATTGGCTTGATCGGCGGCGGTTTCATCGGCTCTGAAATTGCAGCGTCACTGTCGGAGAATGGGGAAAAAGTAGTCATGGCCTACCTTGAAGGCGCCATCGGTGAACGCGTTTACCCCAAAGACCTGGCGGATTTTGTGACGCAATACTTCAAGCAAAAAGGCGTCGAAGTGCATCCGCATATCGATATCCAGGAGGTGGAGAAGATCCCTGGTGGATATGTGCTGCATGCCAGGGACGGTCAAACCATCCAGGCAGACCACATCATCGCCGGTTTGGGCATCCTTCCCAACACTGATCTTGCCCAGGCAGCCGGTATTGCCGTGGCGGGACCGGAGGGGGGCAGGGGGATCATTGTGGATGAGTATTTACAGACCAACATCGCCGACATCTACGCCGCAGGGGATGTGGCATCCTTCTATAACCTGGCGTTGCAACGTCAAATGCGGGTGGAACACGAGGACAATGCCCTTACCATGGGCAGGATTGCCGGGTTGAACATGGCCGGCCAGGCCACCCCTTACCAGCATCAACCCTATTTCTATTCTGACCTCTTCGACCTCGGCTATGAGGCTGTCGGTGAATTGGATTCCCGCATGGAGATTGTAGAGGACTGGGTGGAACCCTTCCGTAAAGGCGTGATCTACTATCTGAAAGATCAAAAGGTAAGAGGGGTGCTGCTCTGGAACACGTGGGGGCAGGTGGACACAGCCCGCGGATTGATCGCCGAGGGCAAGACTGTGACTCCTTCACAACTAAAGAGCAGACTGCTGGAAGAAGCGAAATGAAGGCTCTTCCTCGCTCCGGATGCGGAATGGAGAAAAGCGGATGAACGAAAACCCATTAAAGGTACTTGAAACATTCGGTCAAAGCATCTGGGTGGACTTCATCAGCCGCGGTGTGCTGACCTCGGGACAGCTGCAGCGCTGGATTGACGAGGACGGCGTCAGTGGGGTGACCTCCAATCCATCCATTTTCGAAAACGCCATTACTGGTACACATGATTACGACGCTGCCATCCGCGACCTTGCCAGGCAGGGCAAAACCGCTGAGGAAATCTACGACGCTTTGACGATCAGCGATATCCAGCAGGCAGCTGACCTTTTTCTCCCGGTCTATGAACGCACTCTCGGTGCAGATGGCTTTGTGAGCATTGAGGTTTCTCCCTACCTGGCGGATGACACCGAGGGTTCCATCCGCGAAGCCCGCCGTCTCTGGCAGCAGGTGAACCGTCCGAACATTATGATCAAGATCCCTGGTACCAAAAAAGGTTTGCCGGCCATCCAGCAGATGATCAGCGAGGGAGTGAATATCAACATCACCCTGCTGTTTGGCATTCCGCGCTACCTTGAGGTGGTTGACGCCTACATGAGAGGGCTTGAAGAGCGGGCAGCCAGGGGCTTGCCCCTGCATCGCGTCTCGTCCGTTGCCAGTTTCTTCCTCAGCCGCATCGATGTGCTGGTTGATCCGCTCCTGGCGAATCTTTCATCACATCACAACCACGAAACGGTGGAACTTGCCCGGTCACTTCAGGGTGAGACTGCCATTGCCAGTGCGCGTGTTGCTTACCAGGAATTCCAGAAATCTTTGCAGAGTCAACGCTGGTCGGCGCTGGCAGAAAATGGCGCACGTCAGCAGCGGGTGCTATGGGCGAGTACCAGCACCAAGAATCCAGCGTATTCAGATGTCAAATACGTGGAACCACTCATTGGCAGGGATACAATCAACACTGTTCCCATTCAGACGCTGGACGCTTACCGTGATCATGGCAAGCCCGAGCTGCGCATCAGTGAGGATTTGGATCATGCCCACAGGGTATTGCAAGACCTGGCGGAATTGAAACTCAATCTGGATGCGGTCACCCAGGAGTTGGAAGATGAGGGTGTGGAAAAATTCACCTTTGCCTACCAGCAGCTGCTGGCCCGCCTCGGGGAGAAGATCAACGTTAAGGTATGATCCCGCGAGGTTTTTACCAGGCTGTTGATTGTTAAGATGTTCACGGCCGGCAGCTTTTTATTCCCGAAATGCCCGCATCACTTCGCCAGAAATGACCCCTCCTCATTCGTGGAATTGACCTGGATCCGGGAAAGTGAATAGCCAGACACTTGATCCACCTGTTTCGAGGTGGCACATGATGAGCCTCACCTGGTCAATGGGTTTACCCAACAATCACGCTGTGGGGTTGGGAATGTGAATGAGTGCCAGCGGTAAGCAGGCTTTCAACCGTGCGCTGCTCTCAGGTATAATGCGCGCGGAGGACGTAAAAAACTCTCCCCCCGTGCACAAAACGATGCCCCCTGCGTCCACGTGGATGCCGGCGTCCTTTACCAGTTCTGTATAATGTAATTGGATTGTTATTATCCGAATTAGGAATGAGGAGCGTCATGAAACCATCTTCTTTATTTGGGCTCAGCCTGGTCCTGGCGATGGTCATTGCCGCCTGTACAACCCAGGCGAACATTCCCACCCAGGCAGTACCTCCTACACCCACCTTGGCTTTCGTTGAAACCACAGCCGCACCCCTGCCCACGACCACTGAGACGGCAACCTCCACGCCTACGGCTCCGCCCTCCGTGACCACCTTTCCCAATCCAGAGAGTTATCAATGGGTGCAGGTGGTGGGCGGACTGCAGAACCCGGTCAACCTTGCCAATGCCGGAGATGGGTCCAACCGGCTGTTCGTGCTGGAAAAAAAGGGACTCATCAGGGTGATCAGCGGCGGTACACTGCAGGAAAACCCCTTCCTGGATATCAGCAGCCAGGTGGGCAGCCGCGGCAGCGAACAGGGGTTGTTGGGATTGGCGTTTCACCCTGATTTCAAATCCAACGGCTATTTTTACCTGGACTACACCGACACTTCCGGCAACACGATTATTGCACGCTTCACTGCTGACCCACAGGCTTCCGCGGGTGATCAAAAAGGAGACCCTGCCAGTGAGAAGGTTCTCCTCACCATTGATCAACCCTTCTCCAATCACAACGGCGGGCATATCCTTTTTGGGCCTGACGGCATGCTTTGGATCGGCATGGGTGACGGCGGCAGCGGGGGGGACCCTCATGGCAATGGTCAATCCCTGAACACCCTGCTGGGAAAGCTGCTGCGGATCGACGTGAATCGCGGAGATCCGTACGCCATTCCTGCGGACAATCCTTTCGCCTCCCGTAGCAGTGGTTTACCCGAGATCTGGGCATTCGGGTTGCGCAACCCCTGGCAGTTCTCCTTCGATGCCCAAACGGCTGATCTGTACATAGCCGATGTGGGTCAGGACCAATGGGAAGAAGTGGACTTTCTTCCGTCAGGATTTCCCGACCTGCCAGCCAACTTGGGCTGGAATATCAAGGAGGGCAGCCATCCCTTCAATTCAGTTGCCAGTCCCCCACCCAATCTGATCGATCCTGTGACCGAATATGATCACAGTCAGGGTTGTTCGATCATCGGCGGCGGGGTGTACCGTGGGCAGGCACTGCCAGAGTTCAACGGCGTTTACCTGTTCGGAGATTATTGCTCCGGCACCATCTGGGGATTGCTACACCTCTCGTCAGGCTGGCAGAGTCAGCTTTTGTTCAACACGGGAGTCCAGATTCAGGCTTTCGGGACAGATCAACAAGGGGAAGTTTACTTTGTCGCCAGCGAAGGCAGCTTGTACCGTTTGGAAAAGAGATGA
>DNOU01000171.1 GCA_003501835.1 Anaerolineaceae bacterium
ACCGATCCCGGAAGAGGGCACAAACGATTGAGCAAGCTGCTCGTGCTGGTCGGAAAGTCCTGAGCATATGAAATTAACCGAACAAGGGTTGATCATCCGGGCTCAATCGGGATTTTATACGGTGCATGGCACATCCGGGGACGTCATCTGCCGTTTGAGGGGAAAACTCAAAAGGGAACGCCCGGAAGAGGACATCGCTGCCGTGGGGGACCGGGTAAACTTCAGCCATTCTGGCGATGGCAGCGGGGCGATCGAATCGGTTGAACCGCGCACCAAATCCCTGGCCCGTTCACTGTCAGGCGTGCGATTTGCTTACCGCCAGATCCTGCTGGCGAACCCGGACCAGGTGATGCTGGTGTTCGCCTGTGCGCGACCCGAACCGCATTTAAGGCTGCTGGATCGCTTCCTGGTGATCCTGGAGAAGCAGCGCATCCCGGTGGTGATCATTGCCAACAAGGTTGACCTGGTCGGCGAAGCAACCGCCAGGCAGATGTTCGGGCTATATGAAGACCTGGGTTATCGGGTGATCTACACATCTGCAAAACAGGGCATTGGCATCGATGAGTTGAGGGAAGCCCTGGCAGGCAAGATCTCGGCTTTTGCCGGACCATCCGGGGTGGGGAAATCGTCGCTGCTGAATGGCGTGCAACCGGCGCTGGGACTGCAGGTGCGGGCGGTCAGCGAGGTCACCTCCAAGGGAATGCATACCACCCAGGTGCGCGAGCTGTTCCCGTTGAATGATGGCGGGTATGTCGCAGATATGCCCGGGCTGCGGACCCTGGCATTGTGGGATATCGAGCCAGAGGAACTGGACGGTTACTTCAGGGAAATGGCACCCCTGGTGCACCTGTGCCAGTTCAACGACTGCACGCACCAGCATGAACCCGGGTGTGCCATCCTGGCTGGGGTTGAAGCCGGCAGCATCACCAAAGAACGCCATACATCCTACCTGCGCTTGCGCTTTGGCGACAAGCAGACCTGGGGTGAGGAAGAACCCAGGAATTTTGAAGAAATGGACCCTGAACTGGAATGAGACCCTTTCATTTAAAGATCAAGGAATTATTGCTGCTGGGGATCATTTTAAGCCTGGGTTTGGCAGCCTGCAAACCTGTCCCGACCCCGGCAACCAAAACACAACCAGCGACAGCAGACAGCACGGCTGTGAGCGAGATGACAGCCACACCAACGCCATTAAAGGAATTGACCGTGTGCATGGCACAGGAGCCGGCGAGTCTTTATTTATATGACGGGCGGAACAACCGCTCGAAATGGAATATTCTGGAGGCTTTATATGACGGACCGATCGATGTGATCGTTGGTGAAGAAACCCCGGTCATCATTGAGCGCATCCCCAACCTGGAAAACGGGGACCTGACTCTGCAGGCAGTGGTGGTATCCTCCGGGCAGGAAGTGATCGATGCCCGAGGGGAACTGGTGGTGTTCAAGGAAGGCATTTTTGCCAGGCCAGCCGGCTGCCAGCGATCAGCGTGTGCGGTCACCTGGGATGGCAAAGGTGAATTCAGCATGGATGTGATGAATTTAAAATTCAGGCTGAAGGAGGGACTCACCTGGTCGGATGGAGAGCCACTGACAGCGGCAGATTCGGTGTTCAGTTACCAGGTCGCCAAAGATGAAGCCACCCCCGGCTCGCGCTGGGCGATCCACCGAACCGGTTCGTACGACGCAGTGGATGAACGCACGGTTGCATGGCAGGGCATCCCCGGGTTTATCACGTCAGATGTCAGCCCGTTCCTGTGGAATCCCTTACCCAGCCATTTATTGGGCAGTTTGAGTGCAGAGGAACTACTGGCGGATGAAACTACTAATTTTTCCCCGCTTGGATGGGGTGCGTATAGGTTTGAGAGTTGGACCAGGGGTGAGCAGATCACCTTTTCTGCCAATGAGACTTATTTCCGGGCAGAGGAGAGCCTACCATTTTATAACCGACTGAATTTCAGGTTCATCGCCTCCACAGATGAGGCTTTGAGTGCCATGGAACAAGGACAGTGCGACATCCTGGATGAGAGTTATGCACTTGAAAATCGCTTCGGGGAATTGATCAACGGTCAGACTGGCGCTCCATGGAATTTGCACATCCTGAACGGACCGGAGTGGGATGGGTTGGTGTTCGGGATCAAACCCGCGGCTTATGATGACGGCTACACACCTCAATATGGCGACCGGGTGGACTTTTTCGCGGATGTGCGTACGCGCCAGGCGTTCGGGTACTGCATTGACCGCCAGGGAATTGCGGAAGAGGTTTATCTTGATGCGGTGGCGGATCTGCCTGATTTCCAGGGGAATTACTCCATCCCATTTGATGTAAATGAAGGCACCCGCTTGCTGGATGCAGCCGGCTGGAAGGATGTGGACGCTGACCCGGTCTCCCCACGCCAGGCATGGGGGGTGACAGGTGTCACCAATGGCACTACTTTTTCAGTTTTGCTGCTAACCACCAATTCACACATGCATACCCAGACCGCCCAGGTCATCCAGGAATCACTGGCAGCCTGCGGGGTGGAAGTCAGCTGGCAGGCGTTCACACCGGAGGAATTATTTGCACCCGGACCGGAAGGGGTGTTGTTTGGCAGGCAGTTCGACCTGGCATTATTCGCCTGGGCGACCGATGGGGGCAATGGCTGCGGTTTGTACCAGGGCTGGCAGGTGCCCACCCAAAAAAATGCCTGGATCGGCACCAACCTGGGGGGCTATCAAAACCAGGTATATGACGGGGCATGCAGTGATGCGCTGCTCAGCCTGGATGACGGAGACAGTGATGCCCTTGTGGACACCTTTAACGACCAGGTACCTGTGATCCCAATAAATTACAGGTTCAGGGTGATGCTGACATCCAAAGGCCTGGCGATTGATACCCAACTTTTCAGCAGGCGCAGTTGGTTGTCTGCCATCGAACAGGTTAAGTAGGCGATACAACCACCTCAAATAAAATTTGATTAATCCATTAAAAGTGATTTAACACGTGATTAACCCCACAAAATCGATATTCCTTGACAATAA
>DNOU01000150.1:0-5487 GCA_003501835.1 Anaerolineaceae bacterium
ATCCAGTATCTTCAGGCAATCCTCAATCTCTGCCAGGGCGCGATCCGGCTGCCCAAGTCGATAATGCAAATCAACAAGAGCGGCTCTCGGGCCAATTTCCTGAGGCTGGAGGTTGCGGATTTGCTCATAAATGCGCACCGCAGATTTAAAATCCAGCCTCTGCAGCTCCAGGTCTGCCATCTTGTTCAGGATCTTCACCACCCACTGACGGGGTGAGTTTGAATTCTTGGAAAGCGACAGGGCTTCTTCGTAAATATGTCGTGTTTTGTCGAGATCTGCCATCAGGTAGGCGACATTGGCGAGATCGGTCAATTCCTGAATTGCTTCATCCACCCTGCCGCTGGATTTGAACAGCTCCACCAGGTTGCGGCGGACGGACATATCCATGGGTGCGAGTTTTGAAATGCGTTGAAGCAGGCGAATGGCTTGAGAGGTGTCACCACGCAGGTTGTAAAGGTTGGCAACGAGCAGGAATTTTTCCACAGCCTCGGTCATCCTTCCTTCAGTGATCAACAGATCGCCCATCTGCACGTGCAGCGGCAGGTAGGTGGGTGCGAAGGAAAGGGCATGGTAAGCCTCTTCCATGGCTGTACGGTATTTGCCATCCGCAATGAGTTTGCGAATCTGCCCCAACGAGTCCACCACCTGGCTGTTTGATGTTTCCAGAATCAGGTCGGCAAGGGGCAGGGGCGGGTTGCCTTCAGGTTGAACAGGTAGCTGGCTGCGAGCGGACTTGATGTATTCACGCCAATCCGGGCGTTCCAGCTGCTTGTTGATGACCTCATAGAGGTACTTATGATCATTCTCGGACGAAATGTGAGTCTGACTTTCGAAAATTGGCTCGTAGAGCTGACCCAGTTCCTCAGCCTGGTCGGCAGGCACAGCCTCAAGGTCAGCGATCTTGAGCGCTTTGAGCGCAGCTGCGCTGGCTTCCTTAAACTGATTCAGGCTGGCGTGGGTATCCGCAATCAGCAGGTAGGAAGCCAGTTCATAACCCGGGTTCCTGGCTGAACGGTCAAGGTATTTGAGGGCTTTTTGTGGGCTTTTAATCCTGAGGATCAAACCCAAAACGTAGTTGGCTGCGGGTTGATTCAGACCCAGGTCCATGGCGCTTTCCAATTCCACTGCCGCCAGGTCATCCTGACCGCTGGTCTGGTAATCAATTGCCTGGCTGAGATGCAGCTGGATGCGGGTTTTTTCAGCCTGCTCGGGTGAAAGTCCTTCAGATCCGCGGGTGAGTGTGCTCACAGTGCGTTGACCAGCAGTATTTTCCTCATTCTGTTCGAACAGATACCCCGCCATCTGCTTGAGGGCTTTCAGGCGTGTTTCAGTGATGGGGTCATAGAGTGGTCGCGGTTCTTCGGCGGGTTCCTCTTCGGAAACCTGCTGTTTTCCAGGTACGGGCGGTTTTTCCAGTGCAGTGGTTTGTTCGAACACCGCCAGCGATTTCTGCTCATTGAGGAGCGAAAACGCACGCCGGGCATCGGCATTATTGGGGCTCAAACCCAGGGTGTATTGCACCACCTGGCGGGCTTTCGCCAGATCGCCGCTTTCCTGCATCAGGGCAGCGGTATACAGATATTCAGCCACAGCATCGTCCTTGCGCCCCATTTTGTCGTAAACCATTGCCAGGCGCGTATGGACCGTCAGATACTCGGGTTTCAGACGAATGGCATTCTTGAAGTCATCAATGGCATGGTCCACATCATGCATCCTGAGCTGCATTTCAGCGCCCTGCATGTACGACTTAACAGCTTCAGAAAGTTTCCCCATTTGTTCGTAGATTTGGGCGCTTTTCTCCAGGGGCATTGGATCGGCGGGAGAGAGTGCCGCGCAGCGTTGATAGCAGCGTAATGCTTCGTCATATTGACGCATTTGCAGGCTGGCAAGACCGAGATTTGCAAGCGCCGTTGGATGGTCGGGAATTTCCTCCAGGGCTTGCCAATAGTAACCGGCAGCCTGATCCCACTCCTGCTCCCAGGCGGCAGAGTGCCCTTTTGACATCAAAGATTGGAACTTTGCAGATTCAGAGGTCATCAGGCACCTGTCATTTTCCGGTGTATTGATCTTTCAACGGTGTCATATTCCCCCAGTTTACACCGCTTTTGGCTTCGGTGAGCAATGGAACAGACAGGGTAAACGCTTCGCTCATCACTTTTTGCACCAGGTGAGCAGTGGCAGCCAGCTCTTTTTCCGGCACTTCAAGGACGAGCTCGTCGTGTACCTGGAGCATCAGTTTTGCACTGAGCGAGGCTTTCTTTAATGCCGGAGGCAGGTTGATCATGGCAATCTTCATGATATCGGCGGCAGTACCCTGGATAGGCGCGTTGATGGCTTCACGTTCTTCCGCACGGCGGATGTTCACGTTGGACATGGATGCCAGGTTGGGGAAATACCGCCTGCGCCCCAGCATGGTTTCCACGTAGCCCTGTCTGGCAGCCTGCACTTTAAGATTATCCAGGAAACTCTTGACCCTCGGGAAGTGGTCAAAGTACTCGCGCACGAAATTCTCCGCCTCTCCCAGAGTCAGACTGGTTCCACGGCTCAGCCCGAATGAACTCATCCCGTAGATCAAGCCAAAGTTGATTGCCTTGGCATGGCGGCGCTGTTCGGGGGTGACCTCTTCCAGGGGGGTGTTGTAGATGGCGGCAGCGGTGGCCGCGTGAATATCCTGTCCGGCACGAAAGGCATCCAGCATGGCTTCATCACCCGACATGTGAGCCACAATGCGCAGTTCAATCTGCGAATAATCCACCGAGAGAAGCACTGACCCGGGATCAGAGATGAAGCCGTTGCGCACCAACCGACCTGTTTCGGTGCGGATGGGGATATTCTGCAGATTTGGATCAGTGGATGCCAGCCTGCCGGTCACCGACCCGGTCTGGTTGTAGCTGGTGTGTACCCGTCCATCGCGAGGATTGATGGATTCGGGCAGCGCATCCAGGTAGGTGGATTTGAGCTTTGCAAGCTCGCGGTACTCGAGGATCTTGTCCACCACGGGGTGCTGTCCGCTCAACTCTTCAAGCACCGATGCGGATGTGGAATAATGTCCGCTCGTTGTTTTCTTACGAGCGTCCGGCGGTGCCAGTTTAAGTGTTTCAAAAAGCACCTTTGAAAGCTGCTGGGGCGAGTTCAAGTTAAAAGCATATCCCACTGCATCTTGAATTTCCCTGGCGATCCCATCCAGGCGTTGACCCAGTTCCTCGCCCATCTTTTTGAGATAAGGTTTATCCAGAGCGATTCCGACGGTTTCCATTTGCATGAGCACCGGAAGGAGGGGCATTTCGATTTGTTCAAAGACCGTCGTGGCATTGTTGGCTTTCAGCTTTTCCTGCAAAATGGGAACAAGGCGCAGTGAAACCTCGGCATCCGCAGCGGCGTACGGTGCGGCATTCGCAATATCCACATGGTCCATGGTGGTCTGTGTTTTTCCCCTGCCGATGAGTTCCTCGATGTGGGTCATCGAAAGATCGAGGTATGTCCCTGCCATGTCCTTTAAGCCAAAAGCCCTTGAGGCTGGGTCGATCAGCCAGCCGGCGATCATGGTGTCAAATGTGAAAGGGGTCACCGGAAGGCCATTTTGCTCCAGTACCAGGCCGTCATATTTGAGATTGTGACCCACCTTGACGATCGATGGATCACTCAAAACTGCGCCGAGAGCGTCCACGACTTCTTCGAGGGGCAATTGAAAAGAACTTGTTTTATGACCGATGGGGATGTAGTACCCCGTCCCTTCCTTAACTGCGAATGACATGCCCACCAGATTCGAACGCAGCGGGTCGGTGGAGGTGGTTTCGGTATCCAGCGAGATCATTTTGGAAGATTTCAACACCCCGGCAAGGTCCTGCAGCTTTTCACGGCTGTCCACCACGATCGTCTCCAGAGTGTAGGAGGATGCCAGTCCAATCTTCCTCACTTCTGAGCCAAAAAGGTTGAGCTGTGCACCGGCAGTCTCTGGTGCTGAAAGCGGCGCGAGCACGGTATGCAGACGTGGAATGAGTGATCGAAACTCCAGCTCGCGGAAGAGTTTCTCAATCGCAGGGGCATTGATGTGATCAGTGCGGGCATCCTGGATGTTAAGCGAGATCTCGACATCGGTCCTGATGGTGGCCAGATCCTTGCTGAGATAGGCTGAATCTTTGCCGCTTTTCAATTTGGAGGAAAAACGGGCTGGGATCTCTTCCAGGTGAGCATAAATGGCATCGAGTGTTTTGTATTGTTCGAGCAAAGAAACGGCGGTTTTTTCTCCGATGCCGGGTACGCCGGGAATGTTGTCGGAATGGTCCCCGACGAGTGCTTTGTAGTCCACCACCTGGCTGGGGTAAATGCCCAGTGAATTCTTAACTTCCTCGGGAGTGAAGTTTTTGGCCTCAGAAAGCTTGCTACCGGCGAGATTGATGATCACCCGGTCATCCACCAATTGCAGAAGATCGCGGTCACCGGTGATGATCTTTACGCCAAGACCCTGGATGACTGCCTGTTTGGCGATGGTTCCCAGAATGTCGTCCGCTTCCACACCTTCTTTTTCCAGCCTTGGAACATGAAAAGCATCAATCATTTGACGGATCCGTTCAATCTGCGGACGGAGTTCATCGGGCATCTTGGCGCGTGTTGCCTTGTACCCCGGGAAGAGTTCATTGCGAAAAGTTTTACCGGTATCAAACGCCACGGCCAGGAATTTTGGTTTTTCCTGTTCAAGCAGTCGCATCATCACGGAAGCGAACCCATAAATGGCAGCGGTGGGTTCTCCGCTGGAGGTGGACATACGGTTGGTGGATTGCCCGGCGGTGATGGCAAAGTAGGTGCGGTAGGCGAGGGCGTGGCCATCAATCAAATATAGAGTGGGAGGCATTTTTCGTTCTCCAAGGTCGATCAATTCGCAGCCCCGGATTCTTCCGCGGATTTTCGGTCATTGAACTTAAGGAATTGTCGGATCAGATTACCGGAGGGAGGGTGTTGGCCAGAGAGGATCCAGTATCCAGCTGCCCAGAATGATTGACCCTCTTGAGTCTGCATTTCATCAGAATGCGCCGAAAGCAGCAATTCAGAAGTCTCAGCCTTGATCTCCTCCACCACTTTGACCGGGTCAATTGAAACAGGCAGGTTAACAGTCCACAAGGCGTATTGGGGGCGGATGGTCAGGCGCAGGAGCTGCCACCCGTTCATCTGGTGGTGACGGCGGATGAGGGAGGCGGATTGCTCGCCCATTTCACGGGTGAGAAAATAGTGCGGACTGTTGGGAACGATCACACAGTGATAAAAAGTACTCGATCGCCTGGGGGTGGGCAATTCACGTAACAAGGCTTCCTGTGCTGCCAGTGTCGAGGAAAGTACATCTTCCGCAGGCACATTGACCGCCGGGGGATTGGGTACTGCCGGGGTAGTTTCTTCCCATGGGAGTTTGAGTGTTGTATCGGCAGGGAGATGTGGTGAAGGTTCTTCCTGAAATTCATGCACATTTTCTTCGATGACAGAAGAAAGGTCAGG
>DNOU01000150.1:5573-6767 GCA_003501835.1 Anaerolineaceae bacterium
AATTCATGGTCCTCAACGGGGAGACTGGATGAAATATTTTCTGCGGCGTTCTGATTTGCATAACGACCAATGATGAAAATATCCCGCAAGTTGGCAGTCTCCTGGCGGATTGCACGCAGATCGAAACCCTCCGGGTAGGTGAAAGCCAGGGTGACTTCCGGGGTTATCGGCATGGCATAGACAAGTGAGGCATCCATCCCTTCTTCTGCATGCAGAAAACGGCAAAAGACGCAGTCTTTGTAATCCCTCCAAAATGATGCAATCATTTCTGTGATCTTTTGAGCAGCGATTGGGCTCATGCTGCTGGTTTTGAAGGCTGGAAGACCATGCACAAATGACATCGCGGCCGTTGCCCTCGTCCGTTGCAGGAGGCTGGAAAGTTCTTCCAGGTCAAGCTCGGCATTTGATAGGGGAGCCTCGGAAGAGCTGGCATCAATTTCAGTCAGGGGATGTTCTTGTTGAACTGCACCTGTCGGGGTGAAAAGGTTTTTCAATCTGTCTGATAGCTCAGGCGCGAAAAACGGCCGTGCAATGAAGCCGTCCACCGAAATAGTGAGCAGGCTTTCATTCGATGATGGATCATGATGATCATAGACCAGAATCTTGATTCCAGGCTGAATGACTTTGAGGTTGTGGACCAAAGGCGTGATTGGGATTTCGGATTGCTCCAGGTCGAGAATGGCAAGGTCAAAAGAGCGGTGACGGATCATCGCCAAAGCGCTGTGAACGGATGTCACGCCTTGAACATAATACCGCCCACCTTCTTCGAGGTTGGAACGGATCAATTCAATCAGTGACGCATTCTTTGACAGGACAAGGATCGCTCTTTGCATCTTAAAAAGTTTATCACGTGCAATACTTCGGTGCAAGCGACCTTGCGAACGCGTAAGTAATCCTTACCAACGTGTAAGTAATCCGCTTCCTCCCCAAGTGTGAATTCCTGTGGCATAATCAGATTCATCACGCCACTCAAAGGATCTATTGTGAAATTGAACTCGGTTTGCATCATTGGACTTGGTTATATCGGTCTTCCCACTGCGAGCACATTTGCCACTCATGGGCTGCAGGTCTACGGGGTGGATAGCAACCCCGATGTCATCAACACCTTAAGCCATGGGCGGGTTCATATATTTGAACCCGGTTTGCAGGAAGTGGTCGATCGGGCGGTGAAATCAGGGAACCTTCAGGTTTACG
>DNOU01000150.1:6891-11612 GCA_003501835.1 Anaerolineaceae bacterium
GGGTTGAAAGCCGGCCGTGATTTCATGCTGGCATATTCGCCTGAACGGGTTTTACCGGGACAAATCCTTCGAGAGTTACTCGAGAATGCCCGTGTCATTGGCGGCATTGACAGAGCTTCTGCCGAGGCGGGACGAGATCTCTATGCCACATTCGTCAAAGGCGAGATCGTGATGACGGATTCAACCACTGCGGAGATGGTCAAGCTGATGGAAAATACGTATCGCGATATCAATATCGCGGTAGCCAACGAGTTCTCCCGCCTGGCAGACCGGTTTGGAGTGGATGTTTGGGAAGCGATTCAAATTGCCAACCGTCACCCGCGTGTGAAGATCCTTAATCCAGGACCAGGCGTAGGCGGGCATTGCATCAGTGTGGATCCCTGGTTCTTCGTTGAATCTGCACCGGACATTACCCCGCTGATCCTTACTGCCAGGAAGGTCAACGACAGTCAGCCGGAATTTGCCGCCCGCCTGGTGGATAATGCCCTGCTTCAGAATGGTGGGAAAAAAGTTGCCTGCCTGGGTCTGGCGTACAAGCCGGATGTGGATGACCTGCGTGAAAGTCCCGCGGTGGACGTGGTCAAATTACTCGTCAAGAGTGGAGCGGTTGTGTCGTTCTTCGAACCGTTCAAACCGGATTATGAGATCCCCGGCGCCAGACGGAGCGATTCGCTTGAAAATGCCACCAGTGATGCGGATATGGTTGTGTTGCTGGTGGGGCATACCCAATTCAAGTCACTCGCACCAGACCGGCTTGCAGCCATGACCCGCTCCCGCATCCTTGTTGACCTGGTGAATGGCTGGAATGCCGAATCCTTCATCACGGCTGGCTTCAAAGTATTTCGGCTGGGGGTTGGCAGGGAATAAGCAAGGAACCTGGAGGTTCCGATGGATAAGAAATTGCGCGTGCTTTCTATTTTCGGCACACGCCCCGAAGCAGTGAAAATGGCACCGGTGGTGCAGGCGCTGACGCAGGAACCAGCGATTGAATCACGGGTTTGCGTGACAGCCCAGCACCGCGAGATGCTTGACCAGGTGCTTGACCTGTTCAGCATTAAACCCGATATAGATCTCAATCTGATGAAGCCGAAGCAATCGCTCACGCGGCTGACTTCTCAAATTCTGGATCATCTCGAACCTGTACTTCGGAAAGAGAAGCCGGATTGGGTGCTCGTTCAGGGAGATACCACTACGGTCATGGCAGCCACCCTGGCGAGTTTCTACCAGGGAATTCATGTGGGGCACGTTGAGGCAGGGCTGCGCACCGGTGACAAACACCAGCCATTCCCCGAGGAGATCAACCGGCGCATGGCGGGTGTGATGGCTGACCTGCATTTTGCTCCCACAGACCGCGCCCGTAGAAACCTGCTGGCAGAAGGCGTGGAGGAATGGCGCATCAAACTCACTGGCAACACGGTGATCGATGCCCTCAACCAGATTTCCGGGATGCCTGCACCTGAAGAGTTGACCCAGGCGTTCAAAACCTGGGGGCTGACCTCGGGGGGCAGACGCCTGGTGCTGGTCACAGCTCACAGGCGTGAAAACCATGGCGCACCCATGGAGCAGATTTGCATGGCATTGCAGGAGCTGGCAGAAAAATACGCAGGAAAGATCAGCATCGTGTACCCGGTGCATCTTAATCCTCAGATTCAGGAACCGGTGCACCGCCTGCTGGATGGGGTACCCGGGATCACCCTGCTTCCGCCGCTCGAGTATCTCAACCTGGTGCACCTGGAAAGGCAGGCTTTCATCGTGCTGACCGATTCAGGTGGCATCCAGGAGGAAGCTACGGCATTTGGCAAACCCACCCTGGTGCTGCGGGAGAAGACGGAGCGTCCGGAAGGCGTGGCTGCCGGGGTTCTCCGCCTGGTCGGCACCGATCCGAGGCGCATCGTGGCTGAGGCGGCACGGTTGCTGGATGATCCGGTCGCCTATAATGAAATGGCACATACCTCGAATCCATTTGGCGACGGTCATGCGTCTGAGCGCATTGTCAAAGCATTGCTGGAGTACCAGGAACCAGTTGGCGAAAGCCTCTAATCCTCCGGTCGATAAATGGGAAATGAAATGGATTTCCATCGTTCAAAGCGCCTGATCTGCCTGATGCCTCAAAAGCTCGGACTGGGCGGACCGGCTTCTTTTCAGTCGAGACTCATCTCGGGACTGGAAAAACGTGGCGTGGAGATCACCTTCGATCCCCAGGATCCTGCAGTCAGTGCCATCCTGGTGATTGGGGGGACCCGGGAACTGGGCAAGCTGCGCCAGGCGAAGCGCCAGGGTGTGCGCATTGTGCAGCGGCTTAACGGCATGAACTGGGTGCACCGCAAGCGGTTTACCGGCATCCGGCATTTCCTGCGGGCTGAAGCCGGCAACTGGATCCTGGCGACCATTCGGAACCGCTTGGCTGAAACCATCATTTACCAGAGTGAATTCTCCAGGCGCTGGTGGAACGATGCCAGGGGCGAAGTGGCTGCGACCTACGCGGTCATCCATAACGGCGTGGATTTGACAGTCGATTCTCCAGCGGGTGTTGAACAACCGCCGTCCGACCATTACCAGGTGCTGGTGGTGGAAGGGCATTTGGGAGGGGGATACGAGCAGGGGTTGAAAACCGCTGTACGGCTGACCGAACTTCTAAACCGGCGCATGGATAAACCAGTGGAATTGACTGTCGCGGGAGATGTGCCCATGAAGTTGCGCACAGCGTTCCAGCATGCCGGCTGCCGCATCCATTACCTGGGGGTTATCCAGCGAAGCGCAATTCCCGCGCTCGATCGGTCTTCGCACGTGCTTTTTTCCGCTGATGTCAACGCTGCCTGTCCCAACTCGGTCATTGAAGCCATGGCCTGCGGTCTCCCCGTGGTCGCATTTGATACCGGTGCGCTCGGAGAACTGGTCACACCAGAAGCCGGGTGTATCGCAGATTATGGCGGGAATGTGTGGAATCTGGACGAACCGGATATCTTTGCCCTGGCTGATTGTGCACAACTTGTGCTCGAAAACCAGACTGGTTACCGCACTGGAGCGCGTGCCAGGGCTGAACAGGCGTTCAGCCTGGATTTGATGGTGGACAAATACATCAAGGTGCTGCTCCCCGATTGAGCCGCTTTCAACAGATGGCCTGCCAGAAAAGCTCCCGAGGAACTTTTTTCCTGTGGGTTGCTTCAGGGATTGTTGAGTGAAATACCTTCCGGCCCCCGCGCCACTTCCCAGGGGTACACGATATAGGCATCGGTAATGGCGGCATAATAATCGGGTCGGGCAGGTGAGAACAGATTGCGATGGGGGTTGAAATGCAGCACACAGGTGAACGGCATGGCCGCCATCCCATTCAACCGGCTGCGAACGGCGTTGATCGTCCTGCCCGATCCCCACACATCATCCACCACCAGGATCGTTTTCCCTGCAACCAACCGGTCATCGGGAAACTGTAAGTAGAACGGCCACGCAGCCAGTTTGCGCTTTTCGGCACCCGACGGGGTATGCAGCTCGGAGGGGAAATCGACGGAAGCGGTGAGAATCTGAGTGAGATGCAGCGCTTCGGCGAGCATGCCGCCGGGAACGATCCCGCCGCACGTGATCATGAGCAGAGCGTCAAACTCCTTGTCCAGTTGGGGGATCAGATGATCCACCAGTTGATCCACTTGGTTCCAGGTGATGATCTCGCGTCTCATGATCCTCTCCTGATCAGGGTCGTTTTTGTTTCAAGGAAGGTGCTAGCGCCAACCCTGTTCCGATCAACAGGATAGCCATGACGGTGGCTGCTCCGATGATGACGCCGTCCGTCTGATGCGATTGCATCGGGTTTGGAATGTCCGTGACCACGGGCGAGAGAGTGAAGGATGTGGGGATGGGGGTTGCAGTAGCTGGAACAGGGTTGACAGTATCGTCTGTGGGGCCGGTGATCAGGATGGCTACAGCCACGGCAGCTAGCACGAGAATCACCAGGACAATTTCCACCGGAAGTCTGGTTTTCTTCTTTGGCGAATTGGGAGAGGTTTTCATAAGCTCATTCACCAGGTGTTGGGTAGATAAATTCAAGATCTTTAAGGCTGTTCTCAAAAGCTTGCAGATAGTTGATCTGTCCGCGAATCATCCCCAGCGTTCCCTGTTGAAGAATGGGACTGATGGATGAAATGAATTCATTTGATGGGATCAGCTGCGCGGAAGAGGCAATTTCATTGACCGTGGCGGCATCCGTCTGGTTTTTCCACTTTTTGAGGATGCTCTGACTGGTGGGCATCAAGTTCGCTGCTTCAGTCCATTCTGCCAGGAACTGGTCATCCATCAAGTATTCGGCGAGTGCGATCGTCACCTGGCGTTGATCTTCAGAGGTATTGGTTAACACCCACATCCATCCATCTGCCAGGGTAAAGGGCTGGGCGTTGACCGCGGGCAGCGANNGCCTGGTATCCCTTTTCAAACGAGTCATAATCTGCCAGCCAGTAGGGGAAAGTCCCGGAACTGGCACCATCATTGATGACGTTGTACGCCTTTTTAAGCGATTCCTGATCCACCGACGTCTTTTCAAGGGGTGTTTGTTCTGCGTATTCCAACGAAAGAAGCATTTGGGTTGTGATCAGTGCTTGTGGATCTCCCGCCGGGAAAATGACCGGATGCTCCCTGGAGGTATACTCATGCCAGGAGGTGGGGGCATATACCACTTGCAACGGACGGTAGACCATCACAAGGGCATCTCCAGCGAAAGGCAGCCCGTATGT
>DNOU01000150.1:11625-13385 GCA_003501835.1 Anaerolineaceae bacterium
GCGCTGGTGCTGGACAGGGAATCAAGCAAGCCTCCCTGCCCGCTTTCAGCTTTTATGCGCACGTCAATGGTCAGGCCGGGGTGGGAATTGATAAATTCATCCAATCGTCCCTGCAGCAAGTCGCCGGCTGCGCTGCCGGAATGGGGATCAAAATCGGGAGGGATCCACAAAATAAGGTGATGGGCGTTGGTTTGTGAAGTGACCGTTGGCACATTGGGAGCGGTGGATGGCGTCGCTGTCACCGCTGGGGGGAGCTGACCGCCGCTGGTGGGAGTGGACGTGACCGCGAATGGATTCATCTGAGCCAGGACGGCACAACCACCCAGCATCAGGAGAACGATGAACCCTGCTGCCAGTACGAGGACGATCTGATGGACCCCCCTGGTGCGCATCTGCATACCAGTTTTCGGGGGCATTGCGTGCAGTCTCATTTCAGATGAACCGGTCCACTGATCAAGGTTACCAACAATTTTACCGAATTTTCAAGATCATGGATGTCTGCCATTTCGGAAGGTGAGTGAATGTAACGGCAGGGAATGGAGATGGCGCCTGTGGGAACACCGGCGCGGTTGACCTGAATCTGGTAGGCATCCGTGGTGCCGCCCCTTAGAATCTCCATCTGATGCTTGATGCCTGCTTTTTCTGCAGCAGCGCGCATCCAGCGGATTACTTTGGGATCGCAGAGCATTCCCTGGTCGCGGATCTTGATGGCTGCTCCGCCGCCCAGTGCCACTTCCATCTTTTGGTTTCCGGGAGTATCTCCGGTACCGGTCACATCAACGGCGATGCCCAGATCCGGATCGATTGAATAAGCAGCAGTGATTGCCCCGCGAACGCCCACTTCTTCCTGCACACTGAAGACAAATAAAAGTTCGTTGGGCGATTGTTTAACCTGGCGCAAGGTTTCAATGAGCACAGCGCAGGATACCCTGTCATCCAGTGCCTTTGACATGAACCGGCTGCCGAGGTCCATGAATGGACGGTCAAAGACTGCCAGATCACCCACCTTTACCGGGCAGTCCGCCGGAGAGGTGGCACCTACGTCGATAAAGAATTCTTCCATCGAGGGGATCTTGGATGGCTCTTCGGCGGGCTCATGATTAATGGTGCCTTTTACGCCATTCAGAAAGAGCACCCGGCTGCCTGCCAGGTAACGTACATACACACCGCCGATGGTGGTAAAACGCACGAAACCTTTCTTATCCACATGCGTTACGATGATTCCAAGCTCATCCATATGGGCAGACAACATGATGCGCAGGCCGTCTTTTCCCCTGGCTCCTTTGTGAACGATAAGGTTGCCCAGCGCATCCACTTCCATGGAATCTGCAAATGGCGCAACTTCCTTCTGGATGGCTTCGCGGATGGCATTTTCGTGACCGGAAGGACCGGGAATTTCGCATAATTTTTGGATGAGTTCTTTCATTGCAGCTCCTGTGATCAATGAAGGGATCGTGTTTTTGAGTTTACTTACGGTCGGAAGCCAGGATTTCGGGAGATATATCCTGGAGAGCGGCAAAAATCAACTGCAGGGTATTTTGCCAATCGGTGATCCTTGAAATCAGTACCGCAGAATGGGCATAGCGCCCGGGAATGGAAATGGAAACCGATGGAATTCCGCCAAGCACCTTGTGGATGGCTCCAGCATCGGTTCCACCACCTCCAGGCTGGCGGAATTGGTACTGAATGCCGTATTTTTCTGCAGTGGCTGTCAGGAAACGGATCAGGCGGGGATCTGATATGGTGCCGGCATCCGCCAG
>DNOU01000188.1:0-2627 GCA_003501835.1 Anaerolineaceae bacterium
ATCATCACGCCTGAAGGCATTGCCCTGCGCACCCGTCTGACCGTGGATTACATTCAAAACTCTTTCAATCTCTTCCGGATCATTCGCAAGCGAATGCAAGCTGCCCTGGCAGAAGTTCAGTCAGCAGGCTATGAAGCGATTCGCCTTGAAGCTTCGGGCGACCTGGCGGAAGTTTGCCGCCTGACCTGCATGGAACAGGGAGTGCAAATCCAATCAGATGGTGCAGCTCCCCTTCTTCGTGTTGAGGGATTGAAAATCTTTATCGAAATGGAGGATCGTTCACACCATGAGCAGTGAAACCTTCTGGAAGGACCGCCGCGTTACCGTCACCGGCGGTGCTGGATTTTTGGGATCATTTGTGACCGCCAAACTCAGGGCCATGGGTGCGGACGTGTTCATCCCCACCATTGATAAATACGACCTGGTGCAAAAGGAATCCATCATCAAACTGCTGGANNGATTTCTTCTACAGCAACCTGATGATGGGTGTGCAGTTGATCCATGAAGCCTACCTGCGCAAGGTGGAAAAGGTGGTAGCGTTGGGAACCATCTGTGCCTACCCCAAGTTTACTCCCATCCCCTTCAAGGAGGAGGACCTGTGGAACGGCTACCCGGAGGAGACCAACGCGCCCTACGGTCTGGCAAAAAAGATGCTCCTGGTGCAGTCGCAGGCATACCGCCAGCAGTACGGCTACAATTCCATCTTCCTTATGCCGGTGAATCTCTACGGTCCGCGGGATAATTTCAATCCCGAAAGCTCGCACGTCATTCCAGCGCTCATCCGCAAATGCCTCGAAGCCAAAGCTGCCGGGCAGGATTCGATCGAGGTCTGGGGCGATGGTTCACCCACGCGTGAATTCCTGTACGTGGAAGATGCTGCCGATGGCATTCTCCTGGCTGCTGAAAAGTACAACTCATCCGAACCGGTGAACCTGGGCTCGGGCATGGAAATTTCGATCAAGGACCTGGTGGAACTGATCGCTCGTCTGACTGGTTTTGAAGGCAAGCTGGTCTGGGATACCAGCAAGCCGAACGGTCAGCCGCGCCGCCGGCTGGATGTGAGCCGCGCGGAAAAGGAATTCGGCTTCAAGGCAAAAGTGAATTTCGAAGAAGGACTGCGCCGCACCATCGATTGGTACGCTGCAAATCACAGGGAGTAGAGGCTGCATGGCAACCAAGGAACTGGGACTGCAAAAACAATACAACACGGTGGTGATCAAACCTCGCAAGGGTTGGGTGCCGCTTAACCTGATAGACCTTTGGAACTACCGCGAACTGGCGTACTTCCTCACCTGGCGCAACATCAAGGTGCGCTACAAACAGTCCGTGCTTGGCATTCTGTGGGCGGTCATCAAGCCCTTCCTCACCATGGTTGTTTTTGCGGTGATCTTCGGCAACCTGTTGAAAGTGCCCTCCGACGGCGTACCGTACCCGATCTTCTCGTATGCCGCCACCCTGCCCTGGGAGCTTTTTGCTGCCTCGCTCACCGCAGTGGGCGGCTCGATGGTTGCCAGCGGGAACATGATCTCCAAGATCTACTTCCCGCGCATCATCCTGCCCATCTCCTCGGTGCTCTCCAACCTGGTGGATTTCGCCATTGGCTTTGTGATCCTGATCGGCATGATGATCTTCTATAAGATTCCGTTGACGCTCAACGTGCTCTGGACGATCCCCTTCATCCTGCTGGCGATGATCACCGCACTGGGGGTGGGGCTCTGGCTGGCAGCGCTGATGGTGCGCTACCGCGACATCTCTTATATCACCGGCTTTCTGACCACGCTGTGGTTCTATGCCTCCCCCGTCATCATCTCCACCACCACCATCCCCGACAGGTGGCGCCTGCTTTACTCACTCAACCCCATGGCGGGTGTGATCATGGGCTTTCGCTATTCACTGCTGGGGATTGCCATCCCCATTCCGCTCTACGGTATGCTGCTTTCGGCGGGCATTGCCGTGGTCATCTTGATCAGCGGTTTGTACTACTTCCGCCGCATGGAAAAAGACTTCGCCGATATGATCTGATCTTCAAGGAATCACTGCATGGGCAACCTGGCTGTAAATGTAGAAAACTTGGGCAAGCAATACAAAATTTTCGAAGAGGTCAACCGCTACCAGACCTTGCGCGATACCATCGTGAATACCATGCGTTCGCCCTTCAAGACCCTGCTCAACCCCACAGGGTCTGAGACGTTTTGGGCGCTGCGCAACATCAACTTTGACCTGGAGCACGGCAAGGTGCTTGGCATTATCGGTAAGAACGGCGCCGGCAAGAGCACGCTGCTTAAGGTGCTTTCGCGCGTGGTGGAGCCGACTGAAGGCACCGCGGAGATCAACGGCCGGGTCGGATCCCTGCTCGAGGTGGGCACCGGCTTTCACCCCGAATTGACCGGGCGGGAGAACATCTACCTGAATGGGGCGATTTTAGGGATGCGGCGCTCTGAAATTGACCGCAAATTTGATGAGATCGTTGCCTTTTCAGAAATTGACAAGTTTCTGGATACCCCGGTGAAGCGTTATTCCAGTGGCATGTACATGCGCCTGGCGTTTGCAGTTTCAGCGCACCTCGAGCCGGAGATCCTGATCGTGGATGAAGTCCTGGCGGTAGGCGATGCCGAATTCCAGCGCAA
>DNOU01000188.1:2637-5018 GCA_003501835.1 Anaerolineaceae bacterium
AACATGTCTGCCATCCAGCGTCTCACACAGGAGTGCATCATCCTCGAGCGGGGCAAGCTGGTCAAACGGGCACCCACGGCGGAGGCTGTGGACTACTATCTTGCGCATGATTTTGAACGCGGCGGGGAGCGCATCTACGAGGCAGACGAGATCCCCTCAAGTGCTGATCCATTCATCCCCAGGGCGGTGCGGGTGAGAAACAATGGCGGCAAAACCACTGATTCAGTCCGCTCGATTGATCCAATCACCATCGAAGTGGAATACGAACTCAGTGCTCCCATCACGGGGCTGCGCGTGGGCATTTACTTGATGACCACCCGGGGTGAGTTTGTGTTCACCTCATTTGATACTGATGAACCAGAACGTTTTGAAAAATATTCCACCCGCAGTGCGGGGCACTACATCAGCCGCTGCACCATTCCGCCAGATGTGCTGAATGAAGGCCGGTTTGTCATTGGATTCAACGCCAGCTCATACAAGGTGAAGCGTTACTTTGCCGATGAGCGCGCTGTCAATTTTGATGTCAATTCAACCGGGGCTCCTGGCACACAGTGGGCTGAAGTGAGGCAGGGACCGACACGTCTGCGCCTGGGGTGGGAAATTGAGGAAAAGCAAGCATGAAAACTGGGCAAAAAGATACGTTAAAGCGTTTTCTGGGTGAGATACCTCTCACTGCTGAACTTGATTGGTTGGTGCGCCAGAAGAATGGACAGACTCACACTCGCTTCACTTTGCGGCACCTGCAGGATAAACTGGGGGAAATGGTCGCGGAAGCCCGTGTCCTCAGGGCAAAGTCGCAACCCACCGGACGCAAGATCTTCATGTTTGCCACCCTGCATCATTGGATTGAGCAGGGAGCCATCACCGGACTGGGGCTTGCTGCCGAAGGCAACGACGTCACCTTCGGGTATCTGCCGTATGGAGANNATGCTTGAACCCGCCCAGGACCTGATCAAACCGGTGAGCTTTCTGACCACACGGTCATCATATATTTCTCTTCCCCCCGCTCTGCAAAACGCGGTCAAAGAGGTTTCAACCTACGATACACAGTACACTTTGCAGATCGAGGAAGTTGACGAAAGCAATCCCACCTATCAGTTCAGGCTGAAACGCAATACCGATGCTGCCCAGGCGCTGTATAGCTGGATGCGGGCAATGAAACCGGATGTGGTCATTGTTCCGAACGGTACGATCCTGGAATTTGGCATCGCATATCGCGTTGCACGTTTCCTGAAGATCCCCACCCAGACTTATGAATTCAGTGATCAGAAGGACGCCTTCTGGCTGGGGCAGAACGTGGAGATCATGCGCCAGGATACTTCGCAAATGTGGCAGGCTGTCCAGGATCAACCCCTGACCCACGAGCAATTCAAGCGCATCAGTGAAATGTTCGAAGCCCGCCGAACCGCACGTACCACTGAAAACTTTACCCGCAAATGGCAAAGCGAGCCTGCCCAGGGAGCCCAATCGGTAAAAGATGTACTCAAACTCGATGAACGTCCGGTGGTGTTGCTGGCAACCAATGTACTGGGAGACAGCCTTACACTTGGGCGTCAGGTCTTCAGCCGTACCATGGCAGAGTGGGTAAGCCGCACAATCCTGTATTTCATTGGACGGCCGGATGTGCAGCTGGTCATCCGCATCCACCCCGGCGAGGTGCTGAGCCGCGAATATTCGATGGTGGATGTGGTGAAAAAGACGCTGCCTGAATTGCCTGAATTTATTCACGTCATTGAACCGGCCGAAAAGGTGAACACCTATGACCTGATCGAACTGGCAGACCTGGGACTGGTATATACCACCACGGTGGGGTTGGAAATGGCGCTCAGAGGTATTCCGGTGGTCGTGGCCGGTCAAACCCACTACCGTGGACGCGGTTTTACCTATGACCCTGCCTCATGGGTGGAATATTTCAAGATGCTCGGGCGCATTTTGGAAGATCCCAAAAAGTTTCGCATGGAACAGGAAAAAGTTGACCTGGCCTGGCGCTATGCCTACCATTTTTTCTACACTTATCCGCTACCCTTCCCGTGGCACATCAAATTCTGGAGTGATTATGAAACACACCGTATTTCCCAGGTGATGACAGATGCCAACCTCAAACGTTTTGAACCAGCGTTCAGGTATTTGAGCGGTGAGTACCTGGATTGGAACGTGATCAACAGCCACCGTTCGCACGCGCATTGAGATTACTGAAGGCGAGGAGCAGAAATGGTTGAAAAGCATCTGAATGAAATGGTTTATCGCCGGCAATTTTTCTTTGGCCCCGAACCTGCAGGTATTGACGGTTGGAACACCGCCCCAATGCCTGGTGGATATTTCGTCTCTTCCCATCCCAGCCTGCGCGTCACCCAGGTTGTTGAAAATGGATTCCAGGTAAC
>DNOU01000116.1 GCA_003501835.1 Anaerolineaceae bacterium
TGCCCCAGTTCACCGGCAATTCCGTGAGTTCCTTCAACGAGTCTGCCGTGAGAGATGATTCCCCCGCCAATTCCGGTACTGATGGTCAGGTAAAGGATATCCTGGTGACCGCGGCCGCTGCCGAACAGGGATTCTCCCATGACTGCCAGGTTGGCGTCGTTTCCCAGGAAAACCGGTACGCTGAAACGCTTAGCCACGATCCTGGCGACCGGCAAATTGGTGAAGCCCGCAATATTGGGAGCAGAGAGCACCAGCCCTTCAGCTGAATTAATGAAGCCTGGAGAGGCAATGGCGATGGATTTGACTTCGCCATCTTCTGGCCAGATTTGCTGGATGAGCTGGATCATCCTCTCCAATGGTGCCTGGTTGTTGTCGACTGTGGGAATTCGCATCTGTTGAAGGGGTGTAAACCCATCTTCGGGATATAAGGCTGCGCGAATTTGGGTCCCACCGATGTCAACCGCGATATAGCATCTCATTCGATAAATATATCATGTATTCGATAGAAATTATTCGCTGGAAATTCAATGGGAATCCAACGGAAATAATTGACGATGATGGTAAAGACTGCTATGATACATTTAATATGCGACCCAAAAAACGCCGCTTTGGTCAGCGGTTTTTTCAATCAATCGTTCTCAACCTAAGATGGCTGCTACCCGGTATTGGGGTGAAAAGGTGGATTCTATTAATCCTGGCCGGAACCACATTGCTGGGCGTTGGCTTTGCTGTGCTGATTCTGGACGTTTACCGGACAGCACCTGATACCTGGTGGCTGCCCATAATTTCATTTCTTTCGCTGCGTTTTATTGACCGTACCCTCCGGGGGCTGATTTTTGGGGGGGCGGGTATAGCGTTGATCATTGTTGGATTTATCGGACTCAACCGAACCCTGCTCAGGCCCTTTGTTCGCCCTGGGGCGAACCTGATCGATACCGTTTCGGAATACCGCCGGCGCGAACGCGGTCCCAGGATCGTGGTTATTGGGGGAGGAACAGGCTTGTCGGCGCTGCTTCGCGGACTGAAGGAATATTCCCGTAACATTACTGCCGTGGTGACCGTTGCGGATAATGGGGGGTCTTCTGGCGAGCTCCGCAAATCCATTGGCATCCTTCCTCCGGGAGATATTCGCAACTGTCTGGCAGCACTTTCGAACGATGAGGAATTGCTCACCCAACTCTTTCAGTACCGTTTTGCTGAAGGTGCCGGCCTGAACGGGCATTCTCTTGGAAATTTGCTGATCACTGCCCTCACAGGTCTGACCGGTAGCTTTGAGGAAGGTGTAGCAGAAATGGGACGTGTGCTTGCTGTGCAGGGCGATGTTTTCCCTTCGACTCTTCACAATGTGAATTTGTGCGCCGATATCCAGCTTGCCGATAAGAATGTGGAAGTAGAGATCGAAGGTGAAAGCCAGATATCGGGTATAGGCGGCAAGATCAACCGGGTCTGGTTGGATCCTGCTAATCCGGCGGCATTTCCACCGACCGTGCAGGCAATTTTAGGTGCTGATTTGATCATTGTCGGACCGGGCAGCCTGTACACCAGTCTGCTGGCAAATCTGCTGGTGCCTGATTTGCGGGATGCCATTCGCGCAAGCCGAGCAGCCAAGTTTTATATATGCAACGTTGCCACCCAGCCGGGAGAGACAGAGCATTTCACCTGTAATGACCATGTACGCACCATTGAACAGCACATTGGCGGGAAGGTGTTTGACCTGATGATCTGTAATACAAACCAACAAGGCATTCTACCGAAAGGCATTGATTGGGTGAAGGTCAATCCGGACGAGGAAATGAGAGTTCCGGTTTACAGGTCTGACCTGGTGGATTCTGGTAATCCATCACACCATGATTCGGCCAAACTGGCTCGGGCAGTGATGGATCTGTACCTCGAAAAGACCGGGCCGTTAAATACAAAAGAAGCAACATCGCAATTATGATGACCACCTAATCTCGACATGGTAAAATCAGGTATATGCTAAAGGAGGCAAAACGATGACAGTTAAAGTAGGCATCAATGGATTTGGACGGATTGGCCGTCAGGTATTAAAAGCAATCAATGAACGCCAGGCAGGCAAAATTGAGGTTGTGGCCATCAACGACCTCTTTGATGTAAAAACCAATGCCCAGTTGTTCAAATATGACTCAAATTACGGCATCTATCACGGTGAAGTCGTTGCAGAAGAAGGCAGACTCCTGGTGGATGGAAAAGCCATCAAGGTCTTTGCTGAAAAAGACCCCGGTGCATTGCCCTGGAAGGATCTGGGCGTGGATATTGTCATTGAATCCACTGGACTTTTCACTGACGCAAACGGTGATCCTGCCAAAGGCAAACCTGGAGCCCGTGTGCATATTGAAAAGGGCGGTGCAAGGAAAGTGATCATCAGTGCACCCGCTAAAAATGAAGATATCACCGTGGTGCTGGGTGTCAACGAAGATATGTATGACAACACCAAACACCATGTGGTTTCCAATGCTTCCTGCACCACCAACTGTCTTGCGCCTGCAGCAAAGATCGTGCATGAGAAATTTGGCATCGTGCATGCCATGATGACTACCATTCACTCCTACACCAATGACCAGGTCATCCTTGATCAGGGTCATAAGAAGGAAATGCGCCGCTCCCGTGCCGCTGGATTGAACATCATCCCCACCACCACCGGGGCTGCGAAAGCAGTTGCGCTGGTCATCCCCGAATTGAAGGGTAAATTCGATGGCCTTTCTCTGCGCGTTCCAACCCCCACCGTGTCAATGGTCGATTTTGTTGCCGAGGTTGAGCGGCCGACGACCAAAGAAGAATTGAACGCTGCATTTGTCGACGCCTCAAAGGGTGCCCTCAAAGGGATCCTGGGCGTTACGACGGGTGAATACTTTGATCCGTTGGTTTCCATGGACTTCAAGGGCGATTCACGCTCTTCCATTGTGGATCTGCCCAACACAATGGTTATGGGCAACATGGTCAAGGTGATGGCTTGGTACGATAACGAATGGGGTTACTCCTGTCGGACTGCCGACCTGGCAGCTCTGATTGCTGGTAAGCTCTAGGCTTTTTCTTAGGTGAAACCTTTGGATGCGTAATCAAAGTCAATCCAAGACCGGTTACGCATCCTCCTTTTCTGCAAAGGAGCGATCATGTTCAATAAGAAAACCGTTGAAGACATTGATGTCAAGGGTAAAAAGGTATTGGTACGGGTGGATTTCAACGTACCCATCAAGGAGGGTGTGGTGGGGGATGACACCCGTATGCGGGCAGCGCTTCCAACCATCCACTACCTGCTCGATCATGGCGCAGCCGTGATCCTTTTTTCCCATCTTGGCCGCCCCAAGGGTGGCCCCGACCCCAAGTTCTCGATGAAACCGGTGGCGGATCACCTGGCGGAACTGATGGGCAAAGGGGTGGCATTTGCCGCCGATTGTGTCGGTCCCGAAGCAGAAAGGGCTGCCAGTGCTATGAAGCCGGGCGAGGTCCTGGTGCTCGAAAACACCCGTTTCCACCCGGAAGAGGAGAAGAATGACCCGGCTCTTGCCAAACAGATGGCTTCACTGGCGGATGTGTTTGTCAATGATGCCTTCGGCAGTGCCCATCGGGCGCATGCTTCCACCGAAGGTGTCACCCATTACCTGCCAGCGGTGGCAGGTTTCTTGCTTGAAAAAGAAATTAAATATCTCGGACAGGCAATTGCTGATCCTAAGCACCCCTTTGTCGCCATCCTGGGCGGTGCCAAAATTAGTGACAAGATCGGCGTGATCAAGAACCTGCTCACCAAAGCGGATTCCATTCTCATTGGCGGCGGTATGGCGAATACGTTCTTCAAAGCCCAGGGCTACCCTGTGGCGGATTCGCTGGTGGAAGACGATGCGCTTGTCACAGCCCAGGATCTGCTTAAGGAGGGCGGTCAGAAATTGCGTCTGCCTGTGGACGTGGTACTGGGTGACAGATTCGATGCGGATGCAGCTACGAAAGTGATGTCGGTGGGTCCCATTCCTGCAGGATGGCGTATACTGGATATTGGACCTGAAACGATCAAGTCCTACAGCAAGGTAGTCGAAGGCGCGGGGATGGTGGTATGGAATGGTCCCATGGGTGTTTTTGAGTTCCCCCATTTTGCCAAAGGAACCTTTGAAATAGCCAGGGCTGTGGCGGCAAGCAAAGCCATCAGCATTGTGGGCGGCGGTGATTCTGTTGCGGCCGTGCAGCAGTCCGGGCTGGCAGACAAGATCACGCACATTTCCACCGGCGGCGGGGCATCTTTGGAAATGCTCGAAGGGCTTGAATTACCCGGCGTGGCATCCTTGCTGGACCAATAAATGCGTTTCCAGGGAAGGGAAAAAGGTACACCGTGAAAAAGCGAAGATTGACCTGGTGGCAAGTCGTGCTGATCATCGTGGTTTTATTCGGTTTGATTCAGCTCATCCCATTTGGCAAAGCACATGCCAATCCGGCGGTAGTCAACGCTGCGGTATGGGATAATCCTCAAACGGCCACGATGATTCGGGATGCCTGCTATGATTGCCATTCCAACGAGACGGTCTGGCCATGGTACAGCAACATTGCGCCAGTATCGTGGTTAAACCAGGTGGATGTGGACGAAGGCAGATCCAGGATGAATTTGAGCGAATGGCCAACGGACAAGGCTGTCCAACAAAACCTTGTGAATCGCATGATCAGGGTCATTCAAAATGGTCAGATGCCACCATTCTACTACGTTTGGATGCATTCCAATGCGAGTTTTACGGCTGACCAGAAGGCTCAGCTGATACAGGATTTGTAAAATTCGGTTAAATAACAAGGGACTCTTCGCAGGGAGAATCTTCTATGCATTTTTCAGGGGATGGGTTATAATCATTGCGCCACCTGGAACAGTGCATCACCCTCGACCCTCGCACTGACCAAGCATTTGTACGGAGGAATTTAAGTTGGCTAATATCAAGTCTGCAATCAAACGCAACAAGCAAAACGAAAAGCGTCGTGTCCGCAACCGTGTGTACCGTGGTGCCGCGCGCACTTATGTTGCACGTGCCCGCGCTGCCATCGCATCATCGAATGTGGATGACGCCAGGGAAGCGACCCTTAAGGCGATCAGCGCCCTGGATAAGGCTGCGCAAAAGGGTGTCATTCATAAGAATAACGCCGCCCGCCGCAAGAGTCGTTTGATGAAGCATCTGACTGAGGTCAGATGATCATTGCGTTGCAGCAAACAATGAGCGGGAGGCAACTCCCGCTTTTGTTTTTAAGCTTTGCCAGTCAGAAATGACCGTGTGATATAATTTCATTCTTGAACAACCACTTTCATCAAGGATCCGGGAATGTTTGAAGCAGAGCAAAAAGGGATAGAAGAGCAGATTCGGGCTTACTGTGCTTCGCACTCCCTTCCCGAGCCAAACTTACGCTGGACCTGGATCCCTTTCAGCGGTCAGTGGGGGCTATCCACTTCTTTCTTTCAATTGGCAGCGGCGTCTTTCAACGGTCAAAAAGGCAGCATTCCCCAAAAAGCGCAGGAAATTGCCGCAGGGATAGCGGACCAGATTGGCATTCCGGATGGTTTTTCCAAAGTCGAAGCTGTCAATGGCTACCTGAACCTGACCTTTGACCCGGCGCTTTATACCCGGCGGGTGATCGACACGGTACTGGAGCTGGGAGGCAGCTATGGCAGGGGCAAGCGCCTGGATGAGCAGGTAATGGTGGAGTTTTCCCAGCCGAATACCCACAAAGCGTTCCACGTGGGTCATTTGCGCAGTGCCATCCTGGGCGACGTGCTTTCGAATTTGCTGGATGCGGCTGGCTACGATGTGGTACGGGCCAACTACCCCGGTGATATGGGGCTGCACGTGATCAAATGGTTGTGGAATTACGAAAATTTCCACCTGGGTGAAAAACCCGGTCGGGATATCACGCGTTGGATGGGGGATCTTTACTCTGAGGCGAGCAAACGCCTGGATGAGAACCCTGAGTTGGACAATGAAGTGCGGGAAGTTTACAGGCGCTGGGATCGCCGTGAACCTGCACTGGTGGCATTGTGGAAGGAAACCCGTCAATGGTCGTTGGACGGGTTTACCGAGATGTACAACCGGTTGGGGATCCACTTCGACACCTATTACTTCAACAGCATGTTCGAGGATTCCGGCCGTGAAATGGTGCAAGACCTTATTCAGAAGGGCATTGCCGAGGACGAGCGCCCGGATAATGGTCCGGTGGTCGTCAAACTGGATGAGAAGCTGGGTTTAAAGACGGAAAAATACCGGGTTTTTGTCATTCTACGCTCCGACGGCACTGCGCTTTACGCCACCGAAGATCTGGCCCTGGCACGCCAGAAATTCACCGACTACCCGGATCTATCCCGTTCATACTATGTTGTGGATGTGCGCCAGTCGCTCCATTTCACCCAGGTATTCAAGACGCTTGAACTGGCAGGGTATGATTGGGCGACGCGCTGCTTCCATGTCCCTTACGAGATCGTCAGCATGCCCGGTAATGTGGTCATGTCCTCTCGTGAGGGGTCAGTGGTGCTGCTCGAAGATCTACTGCGCGAAGCCACAGAACGCGCCTTGCAGGTGGTGCGTGAAAAGAACCCCGAGCTGTCCGAAGATCAGAAACAGGAAATTGCCAGGGCGGTGGGAATCGGCGCCATCAAATATCCCATGCTCACCCGCGACAATACCAAAGTGGTGACCTTCGACTGGCAATCTGCATTGGATTTCAACGGTCAAGCTGCACCATACATTCAGTACGCATGCGTCCGAGCCAACAGCATCCTGCGAAAGGCCGCCGTGAATCTTCCGGGTTCACTGATCCCGGATTATCCATTGAGCCAACCGGAAGTGGTGCTGATTGATTTGATCGGACGCCTGCCCAACGAAATTCAGAATGCCGCACGTGATCTGCGCCCGCTTTTGATCACCACCCTGGCGTATGACCTGGCAAAGGCTTTCAATGACTTCTACACCCAATGCCCGGTGATTCAAGCCGAGGAAAATATCCGAAATTCAAGATTGCGCCTGGTCGCAGCTGCGAAACAGGCGATGACCAATAGTTTGGCTTTGCTGGGCATCACAGCCCCACAAGCGATGTGAGATTGTCACGTAAACCAAATTATTCAAAGGAGATGGTTCAGATATGACAGCAATTCGAACGCTCATCATGGGAGCCGCAGGCCGCGATTTTCACAATTTCAATGTGTTCTTCCGCGATAACCCGGATTACGACGTGGTTGCATTCACTGCAACCCAGATCCCGAATATCGAAGGCCGCAAATACCCGGCTGCCCTGGCGGGAAAGCTTTATCCCAACGGTATCAACATCTATCCCGAATCCGACCTTGTCAAACTCATCCAGGATCTGAAGGTCGACCAGGTCGTTTTTGCATACAGTGATGTTCCGCACGAGTACGTGATGGATAAAGCCTCCACTGTCATGGCTGCAGGACCTGATTTCCGCCTGATGGGGCTCAAAACCACACAGATCAAATCCACAAAACCGGTGGTTTCGGTTTGCGCGGTGCGTACCGGCTCTGGCAAGAGCCAGACCACCCGGCATGTGGCGTCCATTCTGACCAAAATGGGGTACAAAGTGGCTGCGGTGCGCCATCCCATGCCCTACGGTGACCTGGTCAAACAAAAGGTGCAGCGCTTTGCCACCTATGCCGATCTTGACAGGAATGAATGCACCATCGAAGAGCGCGAGGAATACGAACCCCACATTGACAATGGCGTCATTGTTTATGCCGGAGTGGATTACGAAGCCATCCTGCGCCAGGCTGAGCAGGAAGTGGACATCGTTCTCTGGGATGGCGGTAACAATGATTTCTCTTTCTACCAATCCGATCTGTCCATCGTGGTGGCTGATCCTCACCGCCCGGGTCATGAGCATGCCTATCATCCTGGTGAGACCAACGTACGTGAGGCTGATGTTTTCGTGATCAATAAGGTGGATACCGCTGAGTATGAAAATGTCATTGCCGTTCGTAATTCCCTGCACGAATTGAATCCCAACGCAGTGATTATCGAAGCTGCCTCTCCGCTTTTCGTGGATGATGCC
>DNOU01000081.1 GCA_003501835.1 Anaerolineaceae bacterium
CCGGGTCATCCAGCAGCGCGCCGGCTATACTGCCCTTGTACTGCTTCTTCTGGGGAACATCATCCGGCAATTCCAGCCCAGAAAGCTGCTCGTTGATCTCGATATCGCCCTTCACCTTCTTGGCATCTTCAAGAATGTTCGCGACCCTGGTCTTTTCCTCTTCGGTAAAACCACGATCTTCACTCTCTGCCAGCGCGGCGATCGCCCTGGCGTCTTCGAGCAATTTACGGTATTTTTGAACTAAAAAGCTCATTTTTCCACCTCATAAATCTGTAGACCAATTTCAACATCGGTCAGAATCACTTCCGGCGTCAAACCGCTCTCCTTACCGCCGTCAGCGGCCTCAGAGTCGGATCCATCCTCCGGACTTTCATCTTGGGGATCCTCGACAGGGTCCTTATCCTGGCTTGTCCCCTTGATCGCAACCGTATGGGTGCCGATACCGGCTCCCAATAACACAGGGCTTACCTCATACACGGTCAACTTCTTCAGCAGCCGCACTGGGCTACCATCCACAACCGCACTCTCAGATTCGTTGATATCGAACCCGTAACTCCACTCCTGCAGCTCAGCCAGGTTCTTCACAGTCTTATACGTCTCCAAACCGGCCTCTGTATCCAGGAAAAACTGTCCATCGACCCAGGCCTTCACATCATCAGAGTGGATCACCCCCTTTCCAACCGGCAAATCGTGCCAGCGATGCCCCCAGTAAGCAATCCGCACCTGCTGCCCATCCGTAAACGCGCCTGGCAGCGTGATATCACCATCCCGATCAATCACATTCAAAGAGGAAAACACCGCCTGGAACTCACCTGGCAGAACATCATCCCCTTCCTTCAGTTCTATCGCAGCCTGAAAAATTTTCTTATCCATATTTACCTTTCCTTTTCTCCCTCTTTCCTCCTCTCCCATTGGGAGAGGGTTGGGGTGAGGGGCTTCTGGCTGGAGGTGAGGGGTCTTGGGTGAGGGGAAACCTCACCTCAAATACTCCAGCACACACCTGCAATTCACCGTCTCATCCGCCATCCCAAGCGAATCACCCGGCCAGCGTAGCCCGTTTGAAAACTTCTCCCGGATCCCGACCGTCTCACCATCCATAGACATATGCGTTTCCCTCGGATTCTTGCTTGTCACGATCCAGCGCTTCATCATGGCCCCGCCTTGCCTTCCAGCGCTGTACGCACCATAATTTGATAGAGAAGTTACCCTTCCGCTTGCAAATCGGATCGTCCGCACACCCAGCGCCAGCGCAAAAACAGACTCAAGCGCAGCCAGAACATCATTCGACCGCAGCGCCTCATCAACCTGCTCATACGTACTCATATTCAGGTTTTCAGCAGCGATCCTAACGTTATTCTCAACATAAATCCGCATCACCTCTTCATTCAACGTGATCCCCAGCGCAGCTGCCAGCTTCTCAGCCCAGGCCCTTATCGTCTCCCACGTCAACTTTGTAAAATCCTTCGCCACCTCTTCATTCCAGCGCTCATAATCCCAGATCAGGTTTATATCCTCCCCCTCCTTTTGTTCCTCTCCCTGTATCCCCCTCTCCCTTCGGGAGAGGGCTGGGGTGAGGGGTAGTGAGGGGGTGTGAGGTGCCATCTTCCCCCCAACCTTGCTCATCACGGCCTTCTTCTGCCGCTCAAAGATATTGATTAAAAGCGCTTCCCACTTCGCCTCAAACACACCCCGTAATTTCGGATCGTACATCCGAAAAACCTCTACCTCTTCTTCCTCCTCTAATTCCTTCACCCTCTCCTGTTTGTTCCTCTCCCTATGGGAGAGGTTAGGTGAGGGGAAGATGGATTGGGTCAGGGTGGGGTTAGCCTTCCCATCTACATCATTCGGGCTTGCCTGCCCGCCACTGATCACATTCAAAGGCGTCACCAGCTCATCACCGCCATCCATCCGTGGCAGATTCATCCTGGCACGTCCCTCATTTGCCGTCATCCACGGCCTGCCAATCGCACTCTGCAAACTCTGCGTCTGCGTCTGAAAATCACCCTGCAGCTTCTCCTGGATGTTGAACTCCACATACACACCATCCTGGTCAGCAAACTCAGGCAGCACCTGCAGCGCAATCTCCTGCTCAATACTCTCGCACCACGGCCCCAAAACATCCGTAAACAAATTCTTATGCTGTTCGGTAATATTGCTGAAAGTCGCGTGATCCAAAATTCCAACCAGCGGAGGTGGAATATGATATGCCCGCGCGCACTCTTCCCGTGTCAACTTTCGCCCGGACAGGTATTCAGCCTCCTGAGGATTGAACGAAATCGCCTTCCACTGCATCCCCTCTTCCAGCACAGCCGTCTTACCGGAATTATCCCCGCCCGCATACAGCTCTGAAAACTCACTCTTGAACCGCTGCCTGGCAGTATCTGACCATTCCGGAGCAGTTGCCGGGCGCTCGATCACCCCCGCCATCCTGGCCGCATTCCCCCAGAAATGTTCCCGGTAATCCCCGGATGCCTGTTCCTCAGCCAGGATCCTGCGCAAAGTCTCCAGCGGGGATAACCCGCTTACCGCATTCTCCGCGTTATACCCCCTGAAATGCACAATATCTAAAGGATCGTACTTCCTCGGACCATCCGCATAAGTAATAGTGTATCCGGTAGGATACAAACTCCCGCTAACAGTCACATACACTGGCGGGATCCGCAGCAGCCCATAAAACCCGGTTTCATTGCGCAGCTTCAACCAGAAAGCATTATGATATACCCCCAGATCTCCCATCAGGCTTTCCAGCAACCGGTATTGCGTCACCTTATACGATGCAGGCAAGGGCAGATCAAGCAGCTTCGCAATCCCATGGTCTCGCACCCTCACCCTGTCATCATTCTCCAGCCTCCTGTAAACATGCAGCCCAAGCTGGGCAATATTGCGCGCCAGGAAATCCACACATACCCGTACATTCGGCTGGGTTTTATACAGCGTCGAATAATCGTATGAATAACTATCATACAGCGTCAAACTGCGTGAACCGCTCGCGGGCCACCAGTTGGCGGGCATATCCACCAGGTTCGTTTGGCTGATAATCGTTGTCATCGCAGCACCTGGATAAAATCAACATCACGCTTGAACAAAACCACCTCACCGTCCATAGGCACCGCCTCACCGCCAGGCTTCAAAATTGCAGCCTGCTTCAAAACAACCTGATCCTGCAGAAAACCCCAGCTCCACATGATCCCGCGGAACGTATGGCCCGCCTTCATGTTCACAACCACACCCCTTCTCCGCCTTATCATGCCGCCTCCAAACCGCGTGTTTCATACACGCTTTTCTGCTGAACATTCACCCCCGCAGTCAACGCATCACAGCGCGCTTCCCAGCTCAAAATGGCCGCCATAGCAGCATCAATCTTATGCGGGCTTTCCGGCTGTTCCTTGTAGATGGTCCACATCGGCACGCCCTGGTCATCGTGTAAACTGATCTGATGCCTGACCGCATTCCCGATATGCCGCGCCAGGTGCACACTCCCGTCATGGCTTAGCTCACCCGAAGTGATCGCATTATTGAACGACTTGATTGCATAAGCCATAGCCTTGATCCGGTTTGTCCACCACTCGAATACCCGTTCTTCGCCATACCGGCCACCCCATTCAGCTACCAGCGTCTCCCAGTAAGGCGGATCTGCGTACAACCTCCACACCTTCCAGCGCGTAAATGCCTGGGAGATTCGCTCATCCACCTCCGCCATAGGAACTTCCCACTCCAAAACATTCTGCGGCCGTTCCCACAGCCCAATCAGGAATTGAAAACCGGTTGCCACCTCAGTACCCACAATCGCAGTCGCATCCCTCCACCTGGCGCCATCAAAACCAAGCGTGATCAACGCCCCATCCTGGCATACATAATCCGGCTTTACCAGCTTATTCCACTGCTCCAGGTCAAATGCCCGCTCACTTGCCCGCACCAGGCGGTTAAGCCATACCCGCTCCAGGAAAGTCTTATCAGCAGTCGGGTCATTCCATTGATCAATAATCCCGTCAATATCGCTCCAGGTCGCAGCCGGCCCGCTTGCCTCAATTACCGCTGCTCGCAAACCCTCCGGAGTGTTCAGATCGTGCTTATCTGAAGCCTGTCGGTGAAAGAAAAACAAGCGCGAATCCTCAATCTTCCCGCTCTCCACCTGCCTGGCATAATCCATAGTAGCCTCGGCTACCGAACCCTCACCAGGCGCCGGTGCCGTAGTAATTTCCAGGCTCCATGCATCTGACATAAATCGTTTCGGTACGTTTGCCAACATAGTTCTATGCGCTGCCCTAAGCGATGGAGTCGTCATCCTATGGGTTTCATCGAAAATATTAAGAGTAGTACGCGCCCCATCACGCGCATTCGGACTGGTGGCCAAACTAACCGCCTTACCATCCCCATGAATACGCATAATACGCTCGATCCCAATATCGAAATCATCCGCGATCCTGCTATACTGCAAAATCACCCGTAAAGCGCCATACGCCAGCTCATCTGACTGCTCTTCCGTATACGCCACCATCGGAATATACGGGTCTGTCACGCTCACCCCAACCGGGTTACCAGCTGCATCAAACCCATCACACCGTACCGGTCCATCCGGGTGCAGCTCAACCGCAGCAATCCAGGCTGAAAGCTCGGTTTTGGCAGTACCTTTCCTGAGAGAAATAGCACACCGCTTGAACCGCCTGCGCCCTGCCATCACATGATCAGCCGGGTACACCTCATACATCCTGTAAATCAGCGCCCGCTTCTCATCATCCAACTTGGCCGGCTCTCCCCGCAGATCTCCCGGGCCAAACACCAGCAACGACTCGATGAAAGCACAAACCTGCGGCCCCAATGTTGGCCACAGAATCTCATCATGCTTTGGCACCGTCAGAATCGTCATTCCTTATTCACCTCAGGTACGGGCACAGGTTCAGGCTCGGGTGCCACCACCCACTTCAGCAGATTTCTTGGGTCAACCTCATCCTTATAACTTGGAGGAGCAACAGCAACCCTCCGGTTATCTGATATCTCGCGGTCATTATCCACAGACCACTGCAACCGGCGCCGGTCGATCGGTGTCAGGCCGAATGCCTGCTGCTCCAGCCTGATCTCTGCTCCCAATTCCTTGCTTGGCTCCAACCAGAACCGATCAATCAAAATAGCCAGGCGAAACAGCGCGTGCTTGTCAGCCTCTAAAAACTCCTTCGCCATCGGGCTGCGCCACACATCCCGCCACCACGCAACCGTCATCGGGTGCCAGTCGATCCCAGCCGGCAACGACGGCCGGCGTCTGCGACCATCCGACGCGGCATCAAGCGTAGATTGGGTAGTTACCCTGTTTCTACGCTGCCTGATCTTTGGGTCTTTTGGTACTGGTCCTGGCATCCCTCATCCTGTACAAATAAATTTTTGATTGCCGCCTCGGTTTTTGCTCGACATACTTTTAGAGATTTAACAGCCCTTACCCATATAGAAATAAATTCCTATTAAGCATGTTGCTTTTTCCAGCTCTCACCGGTGGCGGCATGGTGTTGTCCATGACATTTCTTGCACAATGCAAGCAGGTTGGCTCCTTCATCCTGGCCGCCGTTACGCTTGCGGATAACGTGGTGCGCTATTTCTGCAGGAGCTCCGCATATCTCACACAATGGATGATCGGCCAGGAATTTATCCCTGACCGCTTTCCATTGCCGGTTATACCCACGCTGTGATGCACTTGGCCGGCGGGCATCATGAGTGCGCTCATACTCAGCTTGATGCTTGGGGCACCTTGAAACACCAGGGGTATTGCAAATATTCGGGCACCCTGGGTGCACACAAATACGGGCACTGCGCCTGGTCATTCACAATCCTGCCTGCGTTTTTCAGCGCTCTCGACAGTTGACAACTTAGTTTCCAGCTCATCAACCCTGCGCTTGAGGTCATCAATCACACGGTCCTTCGCTGTGTTCTCATCGACCAGTTTTTTTACCTGGTCTTTTAGCCGGCTGTTCTCTTTTTGCAGGGTTGCGATGGTCATGTCGTCCGCTTTGGTCTTGTCACGCAATATCCGGATTTCGTCTTCAAGCTCTGCGATGCGCTTTTCCTGCCGGCTCACCTGCTCATACAGCATCTTGACCTGTTGACCAGAGACATCGCTGATCAGGTCTGCTGCTTTGGCAATGGATTCAAGCGTCTTATTGATGCTATCCTGGTCAATGGCATGAGCTTCGGATGTTATCTTGCCGGATTCAGCACGCACCTTTTTCTTTGTGGCAATAGAATTGATCAGAATCCCAAGCGCGCCAGAACCAACGATCGCCACAATTAGAGTAACGATCTGGTCGGTGGTCATAGTATTAGTCCGACTTGGTTATGGATTTGCCAACATCATATATTCCGCTCGCCATCAAGCCGTATGCCAGGCCGAAAATGACCGCATTGAACCACTCAGAGAAACTGGCCAACGGCGCCAGGCTCCATTGATAGGCAATGCCCACCAGGATGCCCACGGCCATGCTCACAAAGGGAAGGGCGCCCGAAGGAATGTTGATCTTTTTGAACCATTCCACCAGGGCAAGAACAACAGCAACCAGAGGTAAACCCGCGACAAAGACTTCCATTATCCCGCTCGCTTTCTCGTGGGCTTAAACAGGCAAACGCCCACGACTAAAAAATTAGTCGTAGGCGCTCATCTCTACGGGTGACCCGAACTACATCAGGTCTGCATATTATTATCTAGTATATATGGGTTGATTCTACTTGTCAAGCCCAGATGTACTGGTATTTTGCTCCAATCCTTCTTTTGCCTTCCTTCTGCACCAATCCAGG
>DNOU01000095.1:0-2101 GCA_003501835.1 Anaerolineaceae bacterium
ATGAAGATTCCCCGCAATTGACTGATCCGACCCCCCAGATGGATGACCACGTGGATACTGCATTGCGTCCAAGCACGCTGGCATCCCTGATTGGACAGGAACAGGTCAAACAAAATCTCGAGATTTTGATCGCCGCTGCCAGGCGCCGCAATGAACCTCTCGACCATGTGCTCTTCTACGGACCTCCAGGGTTGGGTAAAACCACCCTGGCGCACGTGCTTGCCAATGAGATGGGGGTGAATATCAAAATCACTGCCGGACCCGCCATCGAACGTACAGGAGACCTGGCAGCGATTCTCACCAATTTGCGTGCGGGAGATATTCTCTTCATCGATGAAATTCACCGCCTGGGTAAAGCCATCGAAGAAGTTCTTTATCCGGCGATGGAAGATTATGCCCTGGATATTGTCATCGGCAAGGGACCTGCGGCGCGGTCGATCCGCCTGAAATTGCCGCATTTCACCGTGATCGGGGCTACCACACGGCTGGCTTTGATTAGTTCGCCCCTGAGAGCTCGTTTTGGTGCAGTTTACCGCCTGGATTATTATGATTCAAAGTCGTTGAAGGAAATCGTCAGACGGGCTGCCCGTTTGTTGAATGTTCCCACAGAGGAATCGGGCATTGATGAAATCGCCTGCCGCGCACGCGGAACTCCGCGGGTGGCGTTGAGGCTGCTGAGAAGGGTGCGTGACTATTCACAGGTCAAGGGGGATGGAGTGATCACCCGCGCGCATGCAGTGGATGCCCTGAAATTACTGGCGGTGGATCCGCGCGGCCTGGATGATGTGGACCGTCGGGTATTGGTGACCATTATCGAGAAGTTCAATGGAGGTCCTGTGGGGCTGGCAACCATCGCTGCGGCAATCAGCGAGGAGCCGGATACCATCATGGATGTGGTGGAGCCTTATCTTCTCCAGCTTGGATTCCTTGACCGTACTCCGCAGGGGCGGGTGGTGACACAGCAGGGTTACGATCATCTTGGTATTGCGTATAGCCGCAATGACCGGCAGCCCAATCTCTTTTCATCATAATCATGCAGACATCTGATTTTGACTATCCTCTGCCACCTGAGCGGATTGCCCAGACGCCTGTTGAACCCCGGGATCATTCACGCCTGATGGTGTTACACAGGGCAAGCGATCAGATCATGGATTCAGTTTTTAAAGACATCGGAAAATTCCTGAACCCGGGTGATCTGCTGGTGATCAACCAGACACGGGTCATTCCGGCGCGCCTGTTTGCCCGCAAGCCGACGGGCGGGCGGGTGGAATTGCTGTTGCTCAAGCGGCTGGCCACTGGCGAGTGGGAAGCCCTGGTGGGAGGCAAGCATCTGCGTGCTGGTACCCGCCTGACCGTAGAGAATGGTCCCGAGGTGGAGATTGCTGCAGAAATGGAAGGCAGCCAGCGTATTCTCAAATTTCTGCAACCGGTGGAGGAAATGCTTCCAAACGTGGGCGAGATGCCACTGCCTCCATACATTCACACTCACCTGACCGACCCTGAACGATATCAAACGGTGTATGCCACGCAATCCGGCAGTGCGGCCGCACCCACTGCGGGGTTGCATTTCACACCGCGATTAATGCAATCCCTCGAGCAATCAGGGTTCCACTTTGCCAGAGTCACGCTGCATGTTGGGTTGGACACGTTTGCACCGGTGACTGAATCTGATCCAACGGAACACAAAATTCACACCGAATGGTGTGAGGTGACCCCGGAGACCGCAGAGTTGGTCAACCAGACCAGACAGGCGGGTCACAAAGTGATTGCCGTGGGAACCACCTCGGTGCGCACGCTTGAATCCAGCGCGCAGGCTTCACCCGTGCCTGGTCAGGCGGTACCCATTTCAGGTGCCACGGGATTGTTCATCCTGCCAGGATATCAATTCAAGCTGGTGGATGCCATGATCACCAATTTTCATCTACCCAAGTCCACACTGCTGATGCTGGTGAGTGCTTTTGCGGGTCGAGAATTCATGCTGCACGCTTACGAAGAGGCGGTCAAACGCGAGTATCGCTTCTATTCCTTCGGTGATGCAATGTTGATCTTATAAGAAGTGAAGATAAGGAACCATTGTGGACTCATTGGCGCAATTGGAAGC
>DNOU01000095.1:2190-3006 GCA_003501835.1 Anaerolineaceae bacterium
TTGGCGCCGGGCGCTCACGGCTCAAACCGCACAGGGCGTATGTTCACCGGAGACGATTCAGGAAACTTTCTCTACCGGGCACTCTTCGAAGCGGGTTTTGCGAACAAACCTGTTGCCGTTTCAAGCACAGACGGCTTACAGTTAAAAGATGTCTTTATTACGGCTCTTTGCCGATGTGTTCCCCCGCAGAACAAGCCCAAAGGGGATGAAATTGCCAATTGCCGCCCTTATCTGGTGCAGGAACTGAAGTGGATCCAACCGCAAGGCATCGTGACCCTCGGAAAACTGGCATATGATGAGGTGCTGCGCCATTTTATTGAAAAACAACCGGGGGTTTTTCTACCGCCATTTGCTCATGGGGTGATTATTCCCAGGGGAATGGCATTGCCATGGGTCATCGGGTCCTATCATCCGAGCAGGCAGAACACACAAACCGGACGGTTGACGGTGGAGATGTTTGCTGAAATCTGGAAAATGGTCAGGGATCAGTTGACCAGCAGTTGATCAGGCTTTCTTTTGAGCGAAGATCCAGGCGCGTGTGGAATCCTGTTTGATGGGGGTCATGCTCTTCAGGCTTCCAAAGCTGGCTTCGAATGAAAATCCAACGCTGACCAAGGCGTTTTTGATCTTTTCAATCGAGTAAGCCCGCTCAAAATGAATTTCCTCGTACTTTTGCCAGCCAGTGTCATTTCGAATGAACCAGGTGATCCGCATCGTCGCCATGCGCTTCTCAAAATCGTAATTCGTTTGATGCAGTTCGAGCAGATCTTCGGTTTCCTGTTGTACATAGCATTTTTGCTTCTGCCATTCCACGGC
>DNOU01000095.1:3031-3396 GCA_003501835.1 Anaerolineaceae bacterium
TCTGCCTGGCCGGGTACTGTGAACTCGCGCATATCCTGTTTGAAGAATTCCACCTGCGAGGCTGAATCTGCTGCACGACGGCGCGCAAGGCGGAGCATTTCTTCTGATTGATCAATGCCAACGACGTTCCAGCCTTTGGAAGCCATCTCGAGGGCAAAACTACCCTCACCGCACGCCAGGTCGATCAACTTTCCGGTGGAAGGAATTTCAAACTGGGTAAAAATTCCAGGCAGGAGATTCGCCAATGCCTGGGAAAATTCGGGATAATAACCGCGTGCATAAACTTGAGCAAAATGGTTGTAAAGTGTCATCCAGCCCTCCTGTTCCCTTGGCGAATTATACCCAGTGAAACGCGTTTTAGGGGG
>DNOU01000095.1:3459-4088 GCA_003501835.1 Anaerolineaceae bacterium
TAATACTTCAAGGCGTTCCAGCCGGCGTATTCCGCATCATCTTCCAAATCTGCCTCGATGCGCAGCAGTTGATTGTATTTGGCCACGCGGTCAGAGCGGGCAGGGGCACCCGTCTTGATTTGACCGGTGTTCAATGCCACGGCGATATCGGCGATGGTGGAATCCTCGGTCTCGCCAGAGCGGTGAGAGGTGACTGCCCGCCAACCAGCGCGCTGGCAGGTTTCCACGGCTTCGATGGTCTCCGTGAGTGAACCGATCTGATTGACCTTGACGAGCAGGGCATTGCATGCCTGTTCCTTGATGGCGCGGCGAACGCGTTCAGGATTGGTGACCAGCAGGTCGTCGCCGACAATTTGTACTTTTTCGCCTATCTCTTTGGTCAACAGTTTCCAGCTTTCCCAGTCGTCCTGAGCCAGCCCGTCTTCAATCGAAACGATGGGGTATTGGCGTACCCAGTTCTTCCAGAAGTCCACCATCTGTTCACCGTTGAGTTTCCTGCCCTCCTTGCGCAAATTGTAAAGATGGCTTTCCTCATCGTAAAGTTCGGAGGCTGCAGGATCCAACGCAATGCAGACCTGTTCGCCCGCTTTGTATCCAGCTTTTTCAATGGCTTCGAGGATCACTTCAAC
>DNOU01000196.1:0-6300 GCA_003501835.1 Anaerolineaceae bacterium
CGAAGTCCAAAGCGGGTTTTAAATACCACGTAAGACACCAGGATGACTGTCAACACCATCAGGTAAACGATCAGGTTTTGCCCGCTCAACACGTCACCCAGCAATGGAATATCCTTGATCAACGGGATGTCGATCTTCGGCACTGGAACGATCTCCGGACTGGAAAACGCGCCCTTGACCTTGAAGATTTGTCTCAACATGTAGGTGGTTGCCCCGGCTGAAAACATATTCAGACCGATGCCGGTGATGAATTCGTCCATCTTCAAGACCACGGCAAAGAGGATGAACACCAGTGCCATCAGGATGGAGCCCAGAATGGCAAACAAAATGCCCATTGGCCATGAGTGAAAGGTATACGACCCCAGCATACCGAAGAAAGCACCGCTCAACATCATTCCTTCCATGGCGATATTGAAAATACCGGCGTAGAAGGTAAGCGCGCCACCCAGTGCTGCGAGCAGGATGGGGGTTGCAGACGCGATCATGCCGTTGATCAACCCGATGATGATGTTCATACGGTAATCTCCTTCATCTTGCGCCTGGCTTCCAGTTTGGCGAAGAGTGTTTCAAAGTAACCACGTCCTGCGACCACGATCAGGACGATGACTGCCTGGAGCACCTCTATTAATTCCTTCGGCACGGCGGTGATCAACTCCATGCCCACCGAACCGGTTTGCAGAATACTGAAGAAGAATCCGAAGATCAGCGTGAGGAGGATGTCGGAATTCGCCACCATGGCGATCATCACGCCGTCCCAGGCATAATTTGCGCCGATGTCCTTAATGAAGCGGTGTGGTCCGGCAATGACCACCAGACCGCCCGCCAATCCCGCCAGGGCACCGGTAAGCAGCATGACCAGAATGTAATTCTTGTTGACATTCACCCCGCCCAGGCGGCTGAAGAGGCTGTTTTGACCCGAAAGCCGCCACTCATACCCGGCGGCGGAACGGTTCATGATAAACCAGACCACCACGAAAGCCACCAGCATGACGATCACACTGGAATTGAAGTTACCCCAAACGGGCATCCAGCCGCTCTCAGCGATCAGTGGCGTCTGCGGATGATTGGCATTCTTTTCAAAGAAGGGATAGTTGATCGCCCAGTAGGTGAAGAAATCGGCGATCATGTTCAGCATCAGGGTGGTGATGAACTCACTCATATTGAACCAGTGCTTGAGCATGGCAGCCACACCCGACCAGAGTGCCCCGCCCAGCATTGCCAGAACCAGCAGCAGGGGGATCATCAAAAGCGGCGGCAGGTTGATGTACAACCCGCCAATGGTCGCCAGGAGTGCGCCCATCAACAGTTGACCGGGTTGACCCAGGTTCACCGGACCGGAAGCGAACGCCACCGAAGCGGATAATCCCGTCAATACCAGGGGTACAGACTTGCTCAGGGTATAGGGGATCTTGCCCGGTGCCAGGGAATAGGCAAAGAGTTGATAGTAGGTATCGATGGGGTTGTAGCCTTGCACCAGCATCACCACCGCGCCAAGCAGGAATGCCAGCAGCACACCCACAACATTGACAAGGAATTTACGCGCCATAAGCTGCGCCTTCCAGCATGAGATATCCCACTTCGGTGATATTGGTATTCCGGGTTTCGAGCTCGGCGACCACCCTACCGCGGTGCATGACCACCAATCGGTCAGTGATCCTGAACAACTCCTCCAGATCTGCAGAGATCAACAATATCGCCCGCATTTGAGCCCGCATGTCCAGGATCCGGCGGTGTACATATTCGATCGATCCCACATCCAGGCCGCGTGTGGGTTGATCCAACAGAATGAAAGGTGCTTCCAACATCAATTCGCGTCCGAGGATCACCTTTTGCTGGTTTCCGCCGGAAAGCGATTTGAAAGGATTTTCAGGAGATGTCATTTGTACGTCGAAACGGTCGCGTACTTCATTGGTAAACATGTCTGCCTGCCGCAGGTCAAGGATGCGGCCATTCCATTGGGTGAAGCGGGGGTTGAGGCGGTGATGGGTCATGATCACATTTTCGGTGATTCGGGCGTTGACGCTGGAACCCATGTTTGTACGATCTTGTGAAACAAATGCAATTCGCCTGCGCCTTTCGAGGATGGAACTCTTGGTGATGTCTGCACCTTGCACTTCGATGGTGCCGCTGGTGGGTTCGATCAATCCCATGATCACATTGACCAGTTCGAGCTGACCGTTTCCTTCAACACCGGCGACGCCCACAATTTCGCCGGCATGCACCTGTAAATTGATATCTATTAGCCGCTGGCGTTTATTGGAGTCGGTGTAATTGAGATGCTCCACCTTGAAGAGACCATCACCCGCCCGTTGTTCCTTGAGCAGGGCTTCAAAGATCACTTCGCGTCCCACCATCATTTGTGCCAGTCCAGCTTTGGAGGCTGCACCCGCGTCCATGGTGCCGATCTTCTTCCCTTTGCGCAGCACGGTGATGCGGTCAGAGAGGTCCAGAACCTCATCAAGGTGATGTGAAATGAAAAGGATGGTGTGTCCGTTATCCCTCAGGCGTTTGAGTTCATCAAAAAGCTGGGGGATTTCCTGGGGGGTGAGAACGGATGTTGGTTCATCCATGATCAAAACAGTCACATTTCGGAATAATAGCTTCAGGATTTCCACCTTTTGCCGGGCGGCAATGGAGATATCATCCACTTTCGCGTCAGCATCCAGGTTGAAGTGAAATTCGTTGATTTTCTCCTTGACTAACTGCCGGGCTTTTTTCGTGTCAAGCCGGTCAAAGAGAAGTACGGGTTCCGAGCCAAGAACAACATTTTCCCATACGGTATATTGCGGTACAAGCATGATCTCTTGATGCACCATGCCAATACCAGCTTTGATCGCCTCACCAGGATCTGTGAACCTGACTTTTGAGCCGTTGTAAAGGATCTCTCCAGAGACGGCAGGCTGCATTCCATAGAGGGCTTTCATCAACGTGGACTTGCCGGCTCCGTTCTCGCCCACAATGGCATGGATTTCACCTTTACGAAAGTCCACACTGACGTCATCCAACGCCACCAGCGAAGGCGGGAAGACTTTGACAATGTGGTTCATTTCAATGATATTTTCCAACAGGCAAATCCTTTCCTACCCTTTGCTCCGGGAGAAGACATACAACTCTTCCCCCGGAGCGGTCAGGGATTTGGGATGAATTCTAAGGTTGGTAAATCTCGACTTTCAGTTTCCCATCAATGATTTGTTGCCGCAGGTCGTTAACTTTGTCGATGATGCTCTGCGGAAGGACCCCGCCATTATCGTCAAAGACCACATCCACGGTCTTGCTTGCCAGTCCGTATTTCAAAACGGTACCCGGTGTGTAGGTGCCATCTTTGATGGTGGCGAAAACGTTCTGGATGGACTGTCCCACATCCTTGATGTCGGAAGCCACAATGTGACCCGGTACGAGATTGTTCTGGTTGGTGTCCACTCCAATGGCATACAGACCGCGCTCACCTGCTGCCTGGAGTACGCCCATCCCTGCCGCAGCTGCGATCTGGAAGATTACATCAGCGCCTGAGTCATAAAGCTGCAGGGCAGCCTGTTTACCTTTGGCAGTATCCTCCCAATCGCCCAGGTACTTGCGGTCCACCTGGATGGCGGGGTCAATATAATGTGCGCCGTTTTCATAGGCGAACATGAAGGCATCCACCACTGGATCCTGGTCACCACCCACCTGACCGATGATCTTTTCGGGATTGACATTCGGAATGCTGGTGTCAGAAGTCACCATGCCGGCAACCACACCGGCCAGGAAAGCGCTCTCCTCTTCGATGAAATCCACCGAAGTGATCGTTTTCTTTGAATTCTCCACCACTGTGTCAATATTCACGAAGATCTTGTCAGGGTACCTGTCAGCGTAGGTCTTGAGCAGGTCCTCATAGCCATACGAGATCACAAAGATCACATCGGCATAGCCCACTGCGGCTTCCAGGCTGGGCTCATATTGGGCGGAATCAAAACCGTTCTCGATGGTGCGGATTTCAACACCGTACCTGGCTTTGATCGCCTCCATGCCTTTTTGACCGGAATCGTAGAAGGCATTGTCGCCCAGTGATCCGTTGATGAGGTAAACCACTTTCTGTGAAGCAGGCGCTGAAGATGCGGGGGCACATCCAGCCACCATCACCACAATGAGGGTTAAAAGGGTAAGCGAATTCATTAACTTTTTCATGGTACTCTCCTCTTTTCCAAATCCAATTTATTCAGATATATGCGTGATCAAAAAAGCTTCTGTTCACCTCCCGTAAAGACCCTTTGAAATGGCTTTTCTCCTGGAGTTGGATGTTGATGAATGAATTTTTCCACCTCTTCCTTGCGGGGGATGGAGGTTTGGGCGCCCAGTCGTGTGACTGCAAGGGCTGAAGTCGCGGTTGCGAACAACAACGCGGAGGTGGGATCATGAGTGGAAAGGAACGAAGCGGCGTACGCCCCGATGAAGGCGTCACCTGCTGCGGTGGAATCGACTACCTCCACCTCATAGGCAGGCTGGTAAAGCGCATTCATTGAGTCTTTAAAGACCGCACCCAGAGCACCCAGAGTGACAATGACGCTGCCCGCCCCCTGCTTTTGAAGAATATTCGCCGCTTCAAGGGCGGATTTTTCGGAGTTCACCGGTTGCCGGGTAAGTGCCGCCGCCTCCAGATCATTCAGGATGAGAATATCCACCAGTCGAAGTGTGTCGGGGTCAATTTCATAAACCGGAGCAGGGTTCAGCAGGGTGGCGATATGACCACTGCCTGCTTTTTGAAGAACAAAGTGGACGGTTTCCAATGGGATTTCATGCTGCAACAAGATCATGTCTGATTTTTGGATGTCAGACCAGTGCTGCTCGATCAGCTGCGGTGATACCTTTCCGTTTGCCCCGGCAACGACGATAATCCGGTTTTGACCGCTGTCTTCCACGAGGATGGTGGCAGTGCCAGTCGAGATTTCTTGCCGGGTCTCGACACCCGAAACTTCCACCCGCGAACGGGTGAGCGATTTCAACAATTCCTGACCAAAGGCATCCTGCCCAACACAGCCNNTTGCCGCAGCCACAGCCTGGTTCGCGCCTTTTCCACCAGGGATCATTTGAAACGCAGAGCCTGCCAGTGTTTCACCCGCCCGGGGGATTTGGGGCGTGCGCACCACCAGGTCCATATTCAAACTGCCAATGACCGTGATCATCCCCACGGGGCTAGACCCTCTTTCTGGTTGATTCGCGTTTGACGAGTGACGCCTTGAGTATGATACGTTGATTCTCGCCGGGACGGGAACCCTCCATCCTCTCCACCAGCAACCGGGTTGCGTGGCGTGCAATGTCATCAAAAGGCTGGGCAATTGTGGTGAGCGCAGGGGTAATGACGGAGGAAAGCTCGATATCGTCAAATCCCACCACCGAAATATCCCGGGGAATTTCCAGTCCTGCTTCGCGGATTGCATTCATGGCGCCAATTGCCATCATATCGTTGAAAACAAAAACAGCATCCGGGCGTGGAAAACATTTGAGCAGACGATCCATTGCCTGCCCGCCGCCCCGGAATTGAAAATCACCCGCAGTGATGTAGTCGGGATTCACTTCCAGGTTGAATTCCTGAAGCGCGCGCAGGTATCCCTGAATGCGCTGCATACTGGGTGACAAATCATGCGGACCGGTGATGCAGGCGATTCGCTGATGTCCCAGTTCGATGAGGTGGCGTGTGGCGTCATATCCGCCGCGTTCATTATCCACCAGCACCACATCTGCCAGTTCCAATGGCACATCACGGTCCGCGACCACTACCGGGACCTGGTTTTTCAGCAATCGTGCCAGATCTTTTTCCTCTCCGCCCGAAGAGATAAAGATCATGCCATCCACCCGTTTTGCCATGAGGGAATTGACGTAACTGGTCTGCTTTTCAGGGTTGTTATCGCTGTTGCCCAGGATGACACTGTAACCTTGCTGGAAGCCGTAGTCCTCAATCTTGCGGGCGACTTCTGCAAAAAACAGGTTGGCGGCATCGGGCACGATGAGACCGATGGTCTTGGAGACTCCCCTGCGAAGGCTGCGCGCAAGGAAGTTGGGATGATATCCCATGCTGTCCATGGATTGGATGACCCGTTGGCGGGTGTCTGGATCGACATGACGGGTATTATTCACCACGTGAGATACAGTGGTCGTGGAAACGCCTGCCGCCTGTGCAACATCCTTGATGGTGATCCGGCTCATGGGGAGGGGATGCTCCCTTCTACGCAAACGTTTGCGCAATGGTTTGCTATAGAATAGCAAATTCCATGATCATAGTCAAGTATGAGTTGCTTTCACGTTGAGAGATCTCAATGAATGTCA
>DNOU01000196.1:6421-8825 GCA_003501835.1 Anaerolineaceae bacterium
TGTGGAGATCGATGCCGGTGCAATATGTGATTAACAGGATGGACTGAAGGCAACCAAAAAACCTGGCGACCCGTGCACCAGGATTTTCGTGTTTTTCTTCATTCGACTACTGCAAAGTAAATCAATCGTTCATTGAAAGACCGTAAGCTGCTGCCCCCAAAAGAGCTGCCCTGGGATTCATAATGACATGTATGGGAATTTCAGAGAGCACACTCCGGAAACGTCCCTTGGCGCGAACAAATTCCAGGAAATCCGGATGCTGCAATTCTTTGATGATGCGAGGGGGAATACCTCCGCCCAGATAAAGTCCACCGGTGGAGAGTACCTTAAGCGCCAGGTTGCCCGCCTCAGCTCCCAGAATCTCGACGAACAATTTGACGGTGGCTGCTGCAAGTGGAGCTGGCTCTTGAGGATCGTGAGCGGCGTTGAAAATCACGGGGGTGGGATCCGGACATTCAGCAAGCTGTGCAGCCAGCCAATCAGGCTCTGATGCGGCACCAATTGATTTGAGGTATTCATAAAGCAGGGGCACACCCAGTGCACCCGAGCAGACGCGTTCAAAACTGATGTGTTCGTAACCCTTGTCTTTAAGGAATTTCCACAACCCCATCTGCAATTCGTTTTCAGGGGCAAAGGAGGTATGGCTGCCTTCAGAGGCATGCGCGATGTAGTGACCACACGCATAAGTGAGAAAACCCTCACCCAAACCGGTGCCAGGGGCGATCACAGCAATGGGAGCTCCCTGAATGGATTTGCCCTCATTCAAGGTGAAGATATCTTCAGCCTTGAGGATGGGGATCGCATAAGCCACCGATTCAAGATCGTTGAGCAAGGCGACCGTCGTGAGGTTGAAGGCGGATTGAATCGCCCCAGCATCCACCACCCAGGGAAGGTTGGTGATTTGAGCCCTGCCTTCGATCACTGGACCCGCCACCCCAAAGCAGGCTCTTGAAAATGGAAGGCTGGTATGGGCGTTGAATTCGCGGATGATCGCCTCAAGAGAGTCGAATTTGCCGCTGGGGTACGAAAGTTCAGACAGAGGTTTGCCGAGCCCGGATTCCAGGGAAAAAATGGCCAGGTTCGTTTTTGTCCCACCGATATCGCCTGCAAGAATGTTCATGGTCAAATCCATTCCAAATCGGTTCTTGCAGATGAGTATAACATCAATCAAGGTCGAAGTTACGCTTGCGGCACCAGGAGAACGCCTGAAGCCCGGAAAGAGCGAGCTGGTGCCTGCGATCCTCCGGAGTGCGAACCATAAGTCTGCGATTAGCGGCGGGAAGCTGGAGATTCACACATTCCCGGATCTCATGGTCAGCATCCACCATGACCTCATTCATGGAGCATCCACGGCACGATGCATACATGCACCAGGAAAATGATCGAAGTGGAACGGGGTGCGAAATGGTGTGGAGGACAGCGACAGGAATGGAACCCTAGTCAATAGGGACAAGCTTCAGGGTGGTTGACCTTGCACCAGGCTTGACCATCGGATCCACATACGCTGCCGGGTAATGACCGTACTTCGATCGATAGGCTGCGTCAACCAGGTCGTTGACGGCGGGATCGGCTTCTGACAGGAAATGGACGCTTTTTTGAATTCCGGCAGCCAAAACCTGCCCTTCCCTGCGTACCTGCGTCGCCTGATACCACTTGCCCGCTTGCCCGCGATGGGCTCTGACATACAAATCATCCCCCACGCGAACCACCCACATCGTTGTCGTTTTTCCAAGGCTGCCGTTGATTTGAAGGGGAGTGAGTTGAAGTTCTTCTGCCTTGCCAATCTCATCCAGCTCCATTTTTGTCCAGGTGGTCATTGAAACCTCCTCAAAACTGCAGGGTATCATTGGGTGGCATTTTCACCGCACTGAGTAAAGCTCTTAATCATTCAATCCTTTTCCACTGAGAATCTGTGGGACGCATTTCTCAATCCTTGCTTCGCGGGTCTGTGACTTTTTGGGCGCTGAAAAGAAGAACAGGTAGGCTCGCTGCCTGCCTGGCGTCAGTGACTCAAATGCGATTTTAAGATCGGGTGACTCATCGAGCCTGATTCGAAATTCATCAGGCATTTTGAATTCGACTGTCGGTTTTAAGTTCACCTGCAGGCCTGCTCTTTCGTTGGCGATGGCTTCCTGTATGTAGGCTCTGATCATGGGCTCCCGTTCAATGATTTGATCCAGGCTGGTGAACCTGATTTGCCTGGCGGCCTGTACATATTCAGTCTGCTGAATGAGAATACCCCCGGGGTCCTTCAATAATGCGCCGTTGATAAAAAGGATCGCGCAGTATTCCTTGAATCCATGAATGATGAGCACATTTTTCTTCTCCAATGTGTAACACGGTTGACCCCACTTGAACTCCTCAGTGAGCGGGCTATCCAGAACAATTTCCCTTAGCTTTGTGA
>DNOU01000196.1:8841-10693 GCA_003501835.1 Anaerolineaceae bacterium
CTTTCAGGTCTGCGATACATCGAAACTCGATCAGTCACGGTAGATTACATTCATACCATCGTCTGAAGATGGTTCACTATGTCAATTTGAATCAATTATATCTGTATTTGACTTGACACGAAGAAATGGCTGGATGCGAAGATGATTCCCTAATATCAGTCGGGTGCATTGCCGGGTCAACTTGAGGTGCTGCCAGTGAAGGTCATTGAGCATGGGTTCCGGGCTCACCTGACGGAACGGCATCACAGGCTGCTGCCGAAGAATACGGAGCTCTGCATGAAACTGCGATGCTGCAGGTTCTCAGCATCTGGCCGATCAATCAAAAACCGATTCCAGGAGTCGATTTTGATTACCAGAAGAGCATGCTCTCAGCCATTCAACTCTGGTTCCGCATGCAGCGGGGGATCCTGAGGAGGGGGTGTGTACCTGGAAAGAAGTTGTCCTCCGCCTGTGGGGGTTACCCGGAAAATTTGTCAGTCAACCCATGGCAACCATGAGCAACAAAAAGCCTTGTTTAGGGTTATTTAAACTATACCACCTTGGAGGTGCCTTTTGGATTCGCTATATTTATTGGTCAACGAATCGGGATCAGGTCCTGCCCTTCCCTTTAGCTGGGAAAACTCCGCATCACCTGAGCGGATTACTCCAGAGTCATTGCACACGAATTTACTGAATATTGACAAGCCGTTTTTCCTGCTGAAGAATAACAGCGAGATCTTCAGTTCCAATGAGGGTTCAATCTCGATGCATTCAGCAAGTGCTTACAAGATCCTGGGGAGCTGTCCGGCAATTAATCCAGCCGATCTGGGAGATCCATCTTTTCGCAAAACCTACGGAACCCAATATCCACTTTATGGGGGTTCCATGGCCAACGGGATCTCCTCGGAAGACCTGGTCATCGCCCTGGGCAAGGCTGGATTCATGGGGTCGTTTGGCGCGGGGGGCTGCCTTCCTGCCCGAATTGAAAAAGCGATCGACCGGATTCAAAATGAATTAAAGGGCAAGCCCTTCCTTTTTAATCTGATCAACAGCCCATTCGAACCTGCTCTGGAAACCAGAACAGCGGAACTGTACATCCAGCGCGGTATTCATGCGATTGAAGTTTCAGCTTATCTGACATTGACTCCTAATCTTGTCTGGTACCGATTGGCTGGATTATCGCAAACCTCAGGCGGCTCCATTCAAATCAACAACCGGGTCATTGCCAAGTGTTCACGCAAAGAAGTTGCTCTCAAATTCCTGCAACCCGCTGATCAACATCTGGTCAGCCAGTTGCTTGCCGATGGCAAAATCACAGATGAGCAGGCAAGACTTTCCCAGTTCGTCCCAATGGCAGATGATGTGACAGTGGAAGCGGATTCTGGCGGGCATACCGATAATCGGCCGCTGGTGAGCATATTACCGGCCATTATTCAACTGCGGGATGCCATCCAGGAAAAATACCAGTTCGCCCAGCCCACCCGGATTGGTGCTGCCGGCGGAATTGCCACCCCTGCTGCAGCTCTGGCAGCGTTTATGATGGGGGCAGCATATGTCACCACAGGTTCAGTCAACCAGGGGTGCATTGAATCCGGTACGTCTGTGCAAAGCAAGAAACTGCTTTCACAAATGGAGTTTACGGATGTGGCCATGGCTCCGGCAAGCTATATGTTCGAAATGGGTGTCAAAGTCCAGGTTCTGAAGCGCGGCACAATGTTTGCAATGCGCGGACAAAAGTTGTATGAAGTTTACCAGAAATATGAATCCATTGATGAGATTCCGCCGTCGGAACGCGAAAAACTGGAATCGACCATTTTCAAACAAAGCCTTGACTCGGTTTGGAACGAGTGTGTGAAATTCTTCAGCGAGCGCG
>DNOU01000083.1:0-404 GCA_003501835.1 Anaerolineaceae bacterium
GCCCCTGGACACACCGGGTGGAGTGTTAAAGACATACAGCCGGCCGTGACGGGCGTCCCGCGTGGGCATGGCACTGTCAAACATCTCGTATCCCATGGCATAACTGGCTGCCACGCTTTCGGGGTGACCAATTCCCAGGCCATGAAGCGGAAATTCCGGGGGAATGATCTCGCGAGTATAGCCAACGATATCGGTCAAGAGGTTCATCTGGGCATCCAAAGGCCATCCACCAAAGCCATAGCCATCAAAACCGATTTCAAGCAAAGCATCAGCACAGGCTTTTCTCAGATCCTTGAATCCACCCCCCTGAACCACGGCAAAGAGTTTCGGGCGGGAGGTTTCCGTCAACCCCTTTTGTTCCACCAGGCGGTCAAATTCCCGGCGGCTCTTTTTTGCCCAGGAGA
>DNOU01000083.1:413-4030 GCA_003501835.1 Anaerolineaceae bacterium
GGGGTTTTGCCGGATGAGCGAGTAGGCCTGGAAACCGCCCGAATCCGTCATGATCGGTCTTGACCATGAACTCATTTTGTGCAAACCCCCGAGAGACTGGATGGTGGATGAACCAGGGCGCTGCATGAGGTGGAAAGTGTTCATCACCACCGCTTCGATACCACAATTCTCCAGGTCGAGGGAATCCACAGAACGCACCACCCCCAGTGTGGCATCTGGGAGGAATACGGGGGTCTTGAGCAGCCCGCTGCGTAGCTGGATTTCCGAAAGGGTCATTGAGGTCTTATTCTGAGGGCGGACCAGGTTTCATTGATCGCGATCATCGCCACGCCAACCCAGCCTGATCGTCTGGCATCCTGGTTGATCAAGTCGCGGTTGATATTGGATTTTTGTTTGGAGGTTAATTTCGGGTAGGCAATCCAAACCGCTCCCCCCTCGTTGACCATGGTGTCCAGCACAGGCAGATAACTCAGCCATTCCTCCCGATTAGTGATAAACAGAAAAAGCACATCGCATTTTTCGGTAGTTTGAACTGTCGGAAGGGGAAAAAGATCAATAAGATCGTCGGGGCAGTTGACCAGCAGCCATTTCCGCCCCGGCTTGATCGAAAGCTTCTCTGAGATTGCCTTTTCAGACATTCAAGTCCTCTGTAAAAAGATGAGCAGCCTACGCTGCTCATCCATTATAAAGGAATTTGATGGATCCCGCGGTTCAACCCTTAATTGCAGTTCCTTCCGGTGAAGAAGATTGAATCTCAGGTTCTTTGACCTTGCGGATGACGATGCCGCTGGCAATCATCAGTGCTGCACTTAATGCAAAGAGAACCGTCCATCCAATCCACTCGCCAGGCGAAGCATTGTTGAAACCGTCGATCATGGGTCCTTCAAGACGCGCAAGCGCAGCGGAACCTGCGGTTGCCAGGTTGGTCAGACCCATGTATTTTCCCGCTTCAGCAGAAGGCGCCATCTCATTTGCCAGTGCCCAGTTCGTGCTGAGGAACATGCCCAAACCGACTCCCAGGAAGGTGCTGAAGGCGATCAGTTGCACCGGCGTGACTGCAAAGATCATCAGAACGGCACCAAATGCCCCGAGGATGCTGGAGTACACCTGTACCTTCTTTCGTCCTATCCGGTCGCTGATGGCACCGGCAAGCAAGGAAAACACGATCAGCACCACCACAAAAAACCCCATCACCAGCTGGGTGAAAGCCACGGGTTCTTGTGAGGGAAATTTATCGCGAATGAAATATTGCGCAAAAGATTGGAAACCGTAGATTCCCACCAGGTAAAGGAACCGGGACAGGATGAGTGTCCAGTACCCCTTATCGCCCTCCATCTTAAAATTGAACACACTCTTCCAGAGACCGCGGAAATCCATTTTGTGGTCCGTCGGCTGGTCGTCTGTTTTCTCGTGAGAAAAGAGGATCGTGACCAACCCCATGACCACCAACAAGACAATAATCGCCGCCACCGATCTTGCGGGGTCAGCATCCCTGGAAGAGATCAGGAAGCCCATCAATAGGGAAGACAGGATGATACCGAACATATCGGCGAACGTTTTGATACCGCTGGCCAATCCCAGCTTTTCAGCCGGAACTTCATCCGGTAGCAATCCCTGGAGTGGTCCATGGGCAATATTTGAAGTGATCTGCAGACCGATATAACCAACGAAGAGGGCTGGAAGTCCACCTACAAATCCCAGGATGGAAAGAAAGATCAGATCCCCTGCCGTACCAAAGATCACAAATGGCCGGCGTCTGCCAATGCGGGAGCTCCAACGGTCGGAAACTGCACCTGAAAGTGGCTGGATGACCATCGCCAGGATCAAGCCAAAGAAAGTCAGCAAGCCAAGCCAGGTATTCTTCTGGGTTTCAGGAATGTAATTCAGAAGCACCGCAGGGAGGATGGTCACATGCAGGCTGTTCCACATGAACGAAAGCCCAATCCAGTAAGCGTTGAGAACAAAGAGATACCAGCCGTTGATTTTTCGCATTTACGCCTTCAGGTTTCAAAGATTTTGAGCTGCCAGGACTCGTTCAAAGAACTCCAGAATCGTCTTCTGGTATTCTGCCGGGTGCAGCTCGGAAATATCGCGGTGAGCTGCATCTTCCACAAGCCAGAGTTCAGCTCCTGTTCCAGCATTCTTCACCATTTGAAGTGTTTCCCTTATTCGGATATTGGGATCATTCCGCCCCTGCAAAAAAAGTACGGGGGCGCCATGAAGCCTTTTTGCAGCATCGATGGGTTCATGAGTGAACAGGTTGATGCCGCTGCGCACGGAGACGCCAAAAAGCAAGTAATCAGCCAGGGGTATGGAAAAGCAGGCGGGCACACCACGCCGGGCAAGATTGAGTGCAATTGCTGTACTGATGCGCGCCGGACCGCAGTCACAAACGATGGCATGGATATCGTTGGATTGAGCTCCTGCAAGCACTGCCACCCTTCCGCCCATNNGTACAGATTTTACCGCCGCTGCGCCCATGAGCTCTGAAATCGAACATCAGGATATTATAGCCAGCTTCGTGCAGCCAGGGCGCATACTGTAAATCCGGATCCATGCTTCCCTGGTACCCATGTAAAAGAATGATCGTGCTGGATGACCCGGCTGCCGGGATCCACCAGCCTCGCAAAGGAATGCCTTCCGGACTCGAAAACTGAATATTTTCAAACTGCAAACCCAATGCCTGCGGAGAGTCCTCTTTCCATTTACGAGTGCGCCGGGTTAAAGGCAGGCTGAGCAGCATGCTCAACAGGATAAATACCGCCACCACGATCAGGATCCACAATATGATCAAAGGATGCTATTCCACCGGGTATGTGCCGAAGACCTTATCCCACAACGGAGAACTCACGCCGAAGCGTTGATTGGGCGTCTTGTAGTGGTGCTGCATATGATAGCGTTTCAGGAACTTGAAGACTCCCCAGCGCATCGAGAAATGGTGCGTGGCGTAATGAGTCAGATCATAGGTCAGGTAACCAGCGATGAAACCGGAAAACATGGGAGACACCCAGGCAGGCGCTCCGATCAATTGCCTGATGATCAGGGTGAACAGTCCGTAAAAGATCAGAGCCATGGGGATGCTGACGACCGGCGGCATGACCAGGCGGGTTTTGCATTGCGGCTGTGCGTGGTGCACCCCGTGAAAAAGAAAGAACACCCGTTTGGCTTTCTCCGATTTGGCTGCGTGGTGGAAAAGGAAACGGTGCAACATGTACTCGCTGAACGTCCAGATGAATATCCCTGCAAGAAAACCCAGGGGGATGAAATACGGGAACACGCCCTGCTGGACAAATGAAAATGAACGGATGAAGAAATAGACCGCCACCGGCAGCCAGATGATCACCACCACCACCGGGCTGATATGGGTAAAGAATTCCAGAAAATCAGACTTAAAAAGCCGAATCGGTTCATCGCTGTGATTGATGTTTATAGATTCCATGCCCACACCTCCAAAATAATTTTCAGTTCAGTCATTATTAACGACCATTATAGACTTTTTCTGAAATGCACGAATGTGAGACCGGGAGTGTCTGGAAAGTGCTGCGCCCGCTGGTGTTCAAGATCAAGCTCAATCCTGCCGCTGCTGGCAGTGACCGTCACGCCCCGTGAATAGTGAA
>DNOU01000083.1:4095-8354 GCA_003501835.1 Anaerolineaceae bacterium
TGTTGATTGGTGTTGTCTGAGGTGTAATTCCACAGTGCATAACTCAGCAAATTCGCCTCTAGAGCGCGCATGCTGCGGTCCAGGGTCTTTTCCTGCTCCGAAAAATCTCCTGTGCGGTAAGCTTTTTTATGGTTCAGGTCGAAGGGAACGCCAATTTCACCAATCAACACCGGGGCATCATGCAGCCTTTCCCTGGAAATCCTTTTGGGTTCAAGGAGAGCTCTGTTGAACGCTGCCTGAATGGCTTTCCTCCCAAATATGATTCGATCTCTGAGGTTGTCATACCCTAGAAATGGAGAATATCGCTTGAAGAGCAGCGAGACGCCGTCATACCAGTGATCGGCGTAAACAATCCGCTCAATCTCCCCTGGATCGATCCGCGGAGGCTGGGAATTGGGAATATTATCAATGAAAATGAGATATGCGGGATTGATCTTCCTGATCTCCCGGGAAAATCGTTTCAGAAATGGCAGGTAATGCCTCTGCGAGAAATCGAAATCCCCTGCGTTGACTTTTGAAAAATAATCCGGTTTGAGAAGTTGGGGTTGACCGTCGCGGCTCATTTTCCAGACACCGCTTTGCTGCCAGATATCCTCGTGACCTGGCAGCCAGAGCGATTCCTGCTCCTGGTTAAGCCAGCCATCGCCCTTCTTTCGTACACCAAAATAGGTTCGGTCCAGGATATCCACCTTTTGCGGCAGACCAGCCGCCAGAAGCATGGACTGCCAGGGGGTGGGTGAAACGCCCATTTGAAGCTCGCCAAAATGGGTGTTCAAATTGCTTATGCCAATGTAACCCCGGGCAGGTTCGTTCAATGTGTTGTACCCGATGACATTGGGTAAATCAGCCAGTTTATTGGCTACCTGCATCATGGCATTGATGTAATGACTTTGCAGAAATTCCTGGGCAGGTATCCCGTCAATTCGTGTGTGGGGGGCGAAATCATTCCCCCCAAAGAAAAGGGTGAAGAGGGTTGCAGCGGCGAATTTGTTGTTGTTGGTGGGCCAGATCATGCGCGGAAACGGGTCGCCGTGGGTTTGGTGCACCACGGCAGCTCCGGTGCTTTTGAATTTCTCAATATCCATTCCCAGGACTTCAAAGGTCCAGCCGGGGGCACCATCACCCCCTGTAAAGCGCGACCAGACATCTTGATGGGGATCGATGAAGACGGAAAAGCCGTATTCGCCTGCTCTCTGGATCACAGCATGCAGGTAATCCAGATACCCGGCATCGTAAATCCCCGGACCTGAATGTTCAACCCCCTCCCAGGTGACCAGGAAGCGCAGCGTGTTGAATCCCCAGGCTTTCAAGCGTGAATAATGTTCATCTGCCTCATCCAATGGAAAAGGCCGATTGATGAATGACACATTCCGATGGTCAAAAAAACCTTCCGCATGGAAAGTGGCTCCATCTGGAACTGCGGGAACCTTTGAACTTCCTCCCAGGTTCACCCCGTGTAGCAAGAGAACCCTTCCCGATTCATCCTTGAACCATGGGCCATCCAGGTGGATCATTTCTTCCTTTCCCTGGCAATCTCTTTCTGCCTGCGGTGACCCCACTGCGCCAGGATGGCTGTCACTCCGATGGCCATCAACCCACAGACAGCCACTGTCAGGATTTGCACAAGCCCCAAAAGGGCAGGAAAGCTCGTACCATAATCGGGCAGCGTCCATGTAACCAGAACACCGTTGAGTACAAAACTGAATATCACCGGCAGCCCGGCGATAAAGATCATGCTGAGGGTGATACCAACGGTGGAGAGTGCCGCATCAAGTGGTTTTTGCCAGAAGGTTCGTTTGCCCAGTGCCGCGATCAACCATGAGATTAAAAATGCAATCGCGGCAGTGACCACTGTGTAAAGTATGAATTCAGTCTCGCCTGTGATGGAACTGACGGAGTATGTAAGCTGATCCCAAAAGGCATAGCGGTAATTGAAAATTCCCATGAAAACCAACCCGGCGGCGATCCACCACAGACTGCCGTTGCGTACATTGCGCAAGAGCAGAAAAACGGCCAGCGCCAGCAGAATTGCCGCCAGGGCAGCCCGCTCCACCCGTTGAACCAGCACCCGGTCGTCACGCAGCTGATCCATGTATGCCTGGTAAGAGGCCACATTCGACCCTGTGGGCAGCTTGCTGTCATCAATCGTCAAACCCAGACGATTCGCATAAGCCCGAACCAGCGCAGTCTGCTGCTTTTCTCCAGCCGCAGGCAACTCCTGGATAACCTCCTGAGGCAGATTGAGCATGAAAGTCAGCACCTCCCCCTGGGTGGAAGCCGGCAGACTGGTACCCAGCAATGCAGCAATGGTTGGCGCCACATCCACCATCTGGATATCGCGGTACTCACCCGGTACCACGCCGGCACCCGCCATGATAAAAGGTTCAGTCAATACCACCGCTTCCTGACCGCCATGTCCGCCCGCATCAATATGCCCGTGATCGCTGACAATGACCAGGGTATCTTTGGTGAGATCCAATTCCTCCGCGATCTGTCCAAGCATGGTGTCCACCCGGGCAGCAGCCTCATTCCAGGCGTTGGATTTTGGTCCCCCCTCATCGTGACCGGCGAAATCCACCTGGTCGAGGTGGATCAACACCAATCTGGCATCGTCTGCCTGCAGCCAGGGCAGGGCTGCGGCCAAAACATCCTGATCTGCTGTACGGTCAATTTTTGGCGTATAGAAATGAAGATCGACATCCTGCGGGGGGAGCAATTTTTCAAACCAGTAATACCCGGATACGGCGGTTTGGACCCCCTTCCGATGAGCTGCGGAGAAGAGATTATCCTGGGTCCAGGTGGGAATCTGGTCGTATTCAAGGTTGAATATCGGACCATCATTGATCTCTGGCCAGGCTCCGATCATCAAGGTGGAATAGCCAGCTTCAGAGAACGAGGGCGCCCGGCTGTGCATGACTGCTGAAGCACCCAGGTTGCGCAGTTCATTCAAATGCGGCATCACTGCCTGGTTGGCGGCGGTATCCACCCTCAAACCATCCACCAGGACAATGACCATCTGCCTCGAGACCGCATCGCCCAAGACAGAACCAGGAGCGGGCGGATTCTCCTTCAATGGAGAGCGGTAAGCATAATTGGAGGAGAACATCCCTTCTGCCCAAAAAAAAGCACCGGCTGCAAGCCCAATCATCAGAAAAATACCGATTAGCAGAAGGGTTGTCTTTTTCTTCATGTTCGATAGACCTTTTTCACGGAGGATTGTTTGAGGATCATTCCCGGGTATTGATTCAATTATAGCGGAGATACCGATCCGCTACGATGACAATCACCCCGGTGACGATCACCCCGGGGGCGACCCGAGATCGTCAGTTTTCAATGATCAAGCTGGAGAAATCTTCTGCATCTCCCGGCTGGCGAGAATATCGATACCGGTACCAAAGACATCCTGCAGGATCACCTGGTTGGTCGTCACAGGGGCATTGACCTCCACACTCCTTAACTGGATCAACAATTTCGGGATCAAGCCCTTTGGAAATGGAGCCGAGGTGTATACAGGCAGGAGGGGGTGGATGGCACCCTTGATGCGCACAGAACTGGCCACTTTCCTGCGCGGGTCCACGAGTTCCTGGCGCGCGTATTCATGTCCGCGCTTGCAGCCGCCTGTCACAGAAAGCACTGTATTTCCTTCATGGTCGACTTCGAGAGTGCAGCCTTTTGGGCAGGTTACGCAAATCAGCTTGTCTTTTTGAGTCGTCATATCAGGCTCTCCTGACCACTGCCACCGAAATCGAATCCGCGTGCTGAACCTCGTCATACAGGTTTTGTCTGAGCACAATGGTCAGCATTTCACCGGGGCGGGCATAGGGCTCTGGTTTGCGGGTGAGAAGTTTTTCCCCCGCCCGGGCTTCCAGCCACACCGGAAATTCCATGGGAGTGCGGACCCGGAATTGAATGCGGATCTCATGCTCCGCCAGGTGATCGGGGTGAATGGTCTGCGGCACCACGTAGCGAACATTCTCGGCGTTTGTAACTGGAATCACCCTGTCCGCCTCAGCGTGACCGCGTAAGCCATCCAGTGCGGCTGCTTTGCCGGCAATCAGCCCTGCCTGAGAAACCCAATCCACCAGGTCATACACATGCACCACATTTCCTGCGGAATAAAAACCGGGCAGGCTGGTCTGGAAATGGTCATCCACGAAAGGTCCGGCAGTGACAGGGTCGATCGCCACCCCGGCTTTGCGCGATAACTCATTTTCGGGGATCAGTCCCACCGATAAAAGCAAGGTGTCACAGGGGATGAT
>DNOU01000236.1:0-10303 GCA_003501835.1 Anaerolineaceae bacterium
ACCTCCATCGGTGGAGTGGGCTTGCTGGTGGGTGGTTTGATCATCTTCGTTTACACTGGCAGCTATGATATCGACAAGTTCCTGGCCGGGGCGGGGAATGTGCCGGCGAATATCCTCGGATTGCTGGCGTTTGGATTCCTGATCGCTGCGGCTGCAAAGTCGGCACAATTTCCTTTTCAGACCTGGTTGCCAGATGCCATGGAAGCTCCCTCGCCCATCAGCGCACTGATCCATGCTGCCACGATGGTCAATGCAGGGGTTTACCTGCTGGCGCGCTTTTACCCGGCATTTCAAAACGTTCCCTACTGGCGTGAGGCAGTGATGGCTGTGGGCATGATCAGTGCCCTGTTGGCAGCGATCATGGCATTGACTGCCTGGGATATCAAGCGCGTGTTGGCGTATTCCACCATCAGCCAGTTGGGTTACATGGTGTACGCCATCGGTGCAGGAAATGTTTATGCCAGCCAGTTCCATCTGCTCAGCCACTCGGTGTTCAAAGCGCTACTCTTCCTGGGTGCAGGTGCCGTGATTCACAACATCGGCACGCGCGATATGCACGAGATGGGCGGCGTGGGCAGGAAGATGCCCTTTGTTCAATGGGTGTTCATCATCGGTGCCCTGGCATTGGCAGGGATCCCGATCTTCAACGGTTTCTGGTCGAAGGAACTCATTCTCGAAGCCGGGTTGCAAGGGGGACCCACCTGGATGTACGTGGTGATGCTGGCTGTGGCGGGTCTGACCGCACTCTACACCATCCGCCTGGTGTACCTGGTGTTCTATGGTGAGCCACGTTCTGAGTATCATGTGCACCCCACTGGTACTGCAATGAAGGTTGCTCTCGCCCCTTTGGCTTTTGGGGCATTCACCACCTGGCTGCTGGCGGGTCAATTCTCGCAGCTGCTGGACGAATCCACTTTACCATTCCACAAGATCGAACCCTTTGGGCTCCCTGAGATGTTCCACGAAGTGCTCAGCATTCCAACGTTGATCGCTCTGGCAGTCATTGCATTGGGCGTAGTGCTCTGGTTGATCCGCGATAGATTGGCAGGTCTGACGCACGCATTGGAGTGGCTCAGAAAAGCTTCTGTCAACAGCTTTGGATTCGAGTGGGTCAACAGAGCCATTGTCAAAGGCACACAGGCAACGGGCGAAGGATTGCGGGTGACGCAAACCGGTGTGCTCGGTTGGAATGTACTGGCGATACTGGTGACCATCATTCTCCTCTTTGCCATTTATGCAGTGGGAGCGTAAACAATGAGCCATAATTTCCCTTACATCGTGCTGGTTTTGCTCCCCATGGTGGCTGCACCGCTGGTTTACCTGGTTGGGCGGGCAACGCTGAACCGGGGTCAACTCTGGGGCATGACTTTTGCCCGTTTGTTCACCATTGTGGTCTTCCTGTTGGAGGGAGTGGCGCTGTATTTCTCCACCATGGCAGCGGTAGCCGGCGAATCGGTCTCCATACAGGTGGGCTCTGAATATATGATCTTTGATGGGGTGGGTCTGCTGGTGAGTGCCGTAGCGGTGGTCTTAGCCTTTTTCGTTGCCATTTTTTCCACGCAATATATGGAAGATGAGGACGGAGAAGAAAAGTTCTATGCGCTGCTGCTCATCTGTGTTGGATCAATCATCGGTCTGGCGGGGTCACTCGATCTTTTCAACCTGTGGGTCTGGTTTGAAGTGATGGCTGTTTCGACGTACTTCCTGGTTGCCTTCTACCACGATGAATCGGCTTCTCTGGAAGCGGGCGTGAAGTACCTTGTGCAATCCACCATTGGGTCCACGCTCGTATTGTTTGGCATTGCGCTCGTCTTCTCTCAAACCGGTTCAGTCGCCATGGCGGATATTTACAGGTCACTTTCCAATCCTCTTCCCCTGGTTGGATTGGGTGGTTTGCTGATGTTGGTGGGATTTGGGGTGAAGGCAGCCTTTGTTCCGCTTCACACCTGGCTGCCGGATGCGCATTCACAGGCACCCAGCGGAATCTCAGCCATGCTTTCGGGTATCGTCATTGAGGCAGGTCTGGTGGCAATGCTGCGCATGATCAGCATTCTTGGGCATGCCAACATCCCCTGGGGTTTGATCCTGCTGGTTTTTGGTTGTCTGAATATCTTTCTGGGCAACCTGATGGCGCTGCGTCAGACGCAGGTCAAACGGTTACTGGCGTACTCCAGCCTGGCACACGTGGGCTACATGCTGCTGGGTTTTGGTTTCTCCATGACTTTCATGATCATGGAAGGTGCACAGGGTGCCTTCTTCCACATGATGACCCATGCCATGATGAAGGGACTTGCCTTCCTGGCAGCAGGTGCGCTGTTATATGCGTTTTTCCTGTCACAGGGCAAGCATTCACCTCTTACGCTGGATGATCTTAACGGAGCCTCACGAAAATACCCGGTCACCGCCTTTGCCTTCAGTGTGGCAGTGCTGGCTTTGGGCGGGCTTCCACCGATGGCGGGATTCATGTCAAAATGGCAAATCCTCCTTTCCGGCGCGGGAACGCAGAACACGGTGATGATCATCATCGTGGTCTTTGCCGCGCTGAACAGTGTTCTGTCACTGGGGTATTATGCTCCGATGGTCAACCGGATCTATCGCCGTGAACCATCTGAAGCAGTACAGAATGGCAGCCCCATCACCTGGCAGATGGCACTGCCCATGGTGCTGATGGTGCTCATCATCGTGGCAGTGGGCGTTTACCCGAAGACGGTGGAATTCCTCACTTCAAACGCTGCTTACAGTCTAATGGCGATCTTTGCAGGATAAGGAGAAAGACTCAAAATGGATATTTTACTCAGTCCCCCCCTGGCTTTTCTGATCTACCTGCCTTTGGTGATTGCAATCTATTATGTGGGCGAAGGGCTGGCCGGCAAGGGAAATCCGAACCCGCTCAAATCCAGCCTGTACGGCAGTGGCGAGCAGGCGCCCACTTCGGCGGCGGCTCCTGGCTACAAGCCCTTTTTCATCGTGGCGTTTTTCTTCGCCATGCTGCATTTGGGTGTGCTGGTGCTGGGCACCGGTGGAATCAACGTGAAAATGATCGCGCCCGCAGCAGGTCTTGTGCTGGCGTTGGTTGCATTGATCCTCGGTTGAATAATGGTGGATAAGGAGAACACATGACAACACCAATGGTAGGTGTGATTGAGAAAGTCAAAACCTGGGCGAGAGTGAATTCTCCCTGGGTGATCCATTTCAACAGCGGCTCATGCAATGGCTGCGATATTGAGATCCTTGCCACACTCACCCCGCGCTACGATGTCGAGCGTTTCGGCATCAAGCTGCAGGGCAGTCCTCGCCATGCGGATGTGCTCATCTGTACCGGTCCGGTGACACTGCAGGCGCGCGACAGGCTGGTGCGGGTGTATGAACAGATGCCCGAACCGAAATTTGTAGTGGCGGTTGGTTCCTGCGGCATTTCCAGCGGTGTTTTCCAGGGTTGCTACAATGTAGTGGGCAACATCGGCGATGTGATCCCGGTAAATGTTTATGTGCCAGGATGTCCTCCGCGCCCTGAGGCGATCATCTACGGGGTGGTCCAATTGCTGAAGAGCCTTCAAAACTGAGGAGCGAAAAATGGATATTGATCAAAAACTCCAGGCGGGTGCAGAAATTGTCAAAGAATGGGTGATTTCCACTTCGAACCCCGAGGTTAACAGAGTGGATCTGGTGGTTGCGCCTGAAAACCTTAAGAAGGCAGTCGCTGCCATGCTGGACAGCCAGTGGGGATATCTTTCCGCCATCACTGGTTTGGATCATCCTGAATACTTGACTGATGAAACTGGCGTCAAAAAGGTGGATCCCGATAGAGGGAATCTCGAATTGCTGTATCATTTTTCGGGCGGAGCTGCGGTGTTGACGCTGCGGGTGACATTGCCTTATAGCGAGGCAGTGATCGATTCGATTTGCGATATCGACATGGCAGCCCAGCTTTACGAACGTGAAGCTGCCGAACTCTTTGGAATTGAGTTCCGCGGAGCACCCAGCACAGATCACCTGGTGCTGCCAGACGATTGGCCGGTGGGGGTTTACCCCCTGCGCAAGGCATTTACCGGTTTGAAGAAAGAATCCTAGGAGGATGCGAACATGGGAGCAGAAAAGAAACCTGAGAAATTTGTAGTTTCGATCGGCCCGCAGCACCCTGCTTTGAAGGAACCCGGTCATTTTGAGTTTGCAGTGGAGGGCGAAATCGTCACCAGCGCCACTGCCCGATTGGGATTTGTGCACCGCGGCATGGAAAAAGGCACCGAATCACGCACCTGGGTGCAAAACTTGTACCTTATGGAACGTGTTTGCGGCATCTGTTCAGCAGTGCATGCCATGGCTTATGCCCAGGGGGTGGAGAAACTGGCAAAGGTCGAGGTTCCCCCAAGGGCTCGCGCCATCAGGCAGCTGATTGCCGAGTTGGAGCGCATTCACAGCCACCTGTTGTGGCTGGGCGTGGCAGCGCATGAAGGCGGATTTGACACCCTTTTCATGCTTTCCTGGCGCGACCGCGAGACGGTGATGGATCTTCTGGAGGCGATCACCGGAAATCGGGTGAATTATTCAGCCAATGTGCTCGGTGGTGTGAAGATCGATATTGATGAAGTGAAATCAGCCGCCATCCTGAAGGGTATGGATTTCCTGGAAGAACGCACCCGGCATTACATGAAGGTGGTCACCGAGGACGAAACCTTCCTGGGTCGGACACGCAAGATCGGTACCATGACCCTGGAGCAGGCGCTTCGTCTCGGTTCGGTGGGTCCTACAGGGCGGGCATCAGGCGTGCCCTATGATGTGCGCGTTGACGCGCCTTATGCTGCATACCAGGATTTTCCAGTGAATATTGTGACCGATACCGCGGGAGATCTGGAAGCTCGTTTTGTGGTGCGCATCAAGGAGTTATATGAAAGCTACCGTGTGATCCGCGAGCTGGTGGATCACATGCCTGCCGGCGAACTGACCACCCGCATTCCGCGCCGCATTCAAGAGGGTGAAGTGGTCAGCAGGGTGGAAGCGCCGCGCGGTGAACTCTTCTACTTCCTCAAGAGTAATGGCACAGATATGCCTGAGCGCATCAAGGTGCGCACACCCAGTCTGTGCAACTGGGGTTCGATTCTGGCTACTGCAGTGGGTCACCGGCTGGCAGATATGCCGATGATCCTGGCCGGAATTGACCCCTGCTTTTCCTGCAATGACCGCATGATCCTTGTGAAACGCGGTAACGACCAGACTGTCTGGACCTGGGAAGACCTACGCCGATACGGAATCGAGTATTACAAATGAACCTTTCCCTATCTCCCCTTGTTGAATTGCTGTTTTTCCCGGGCGGGCTGGTTTTACTGGCCAGCGGCCTGGTGTATGAATTCGTTGATCGCAAACTGGTGGCGCGGTTCCAAAACCGGATCGGACCTCGCTGGTTCCAGCCCCTGGCAGATGTGATCAAACTGCTGGCCAAGGAAGAGGTCATTCCGGCAGGCGTGGTCAAGGGGTTGTTCATCTTTTTACCGATCGTTGCCTTGACTTCCATCCTCACTGCAGCGCTCTATGTGCCGATGTTCGGTTTGAAGCCTGCGTTCAGCTTCCCCGGCGACCTGGTCGTCACGGTTTACCTGCTCTCCCTGATGACCCTTTGCATCGGTCTGGCTGGCGCCAACACTGAAGACCGTTTCTCGCTGGTGGGTGCCACGCGTGCCCTGACCCAGATGTTTTCCTATGAGGCGCCTTTCCTGCTGGCATTACTGGGTCCGGCAATTGCCCTGGGCACCTGGAACATCGGTCAGATCAACTCTGCAGCAGGCAACAACCTGTGGTTCATCATCGCGCAGCCTTTCGGCTTTATTGCTGCGGTGATCGGTCTGATGGGTAAGCTCGAGCTTCCACCCTTTGATGCTCCCGAGGCGGAAACTGAAATCGTGGCGGGTGCTTTGACCGAGTACTCCGGTCGTGGTCTGGCGCTTTTCCGCATCGGGCGCGACGTGGAGCTTGTGATTGGGTTGACGCTTATCGCTTCGTTTTACCTGGGCGGTCTGGCAAACCCCCTGGATTTTCTGTGGAAAACGCTTATACTTCTTCTGGTAACCGCCGCTCTGCAATCGTTGTTCGCCAGGCTGCGCATTGATCAGACCGTGGGTCTATGGTGGAGGATTGGATCCATCATGGTATTGCTGCAACTGTTAGCGGTTGTGGTCGGCAGGCTGATTGCACCCCTCATTCCATTCCTGTCTTCAGGAGGTTAGTGGTATGACTATCGGATCAATGTTGGGAGACATCGTCAACTCGTTTTTCAAGAGACCGGCCACGGGAAGATACCCCTTTGTCAGGACCGAAGCCCCGGAAGATTTGCGCGGCAAGGTGGTATGGAATCCTGAGACATGTACCGGCTGCGGCCTGTGTGTTAAGGATTGTCCCTCTCAAGCATTGGAACTTTTCACCCTGGACAAGGCTGCCAAGCGGTATGTCATGCTTTATCACATGGATTGCTGCACCTACTGCGCTCAATGTGAAGTGAGCTGCCGGTCGAAGAGTATTTACCTCACCAATGATGAATGGGAGCTGGCGTCTACCTCGCGTACGCCTTTTGAGGTTTATTATGGGCGGGAAGAAGACGTCCAGAAGGTCCTGGAACCGGAACCTCAGGGAGAACCTGACCTTTCTCCGGAGTCAAAAACAGAGTAAATCTTCTTTCCCGGGATCCACCCAGGTGTTACGGATTGCCTGGGTGGGTGTGGGATCTGAACTGAATGGCGACGATGCGGCAGGTCTTTATGCGATACGGGGCCTGGCTCCGATACTCATGGACGAGCCGCATTTCTTATGCCTGGAGAGCGGTGTTAACCCCGAAAATGCTCTTGGTCCCCTGCGGAAATTTCATCCCGACCTGGTGGTGATGGTGGATGCCGCAGATTTTGGAGAGCCTGCGGGGAATATCCGGTTTATCAAGAACGCTGAAGTAGGGGGGATCAGCTTTTCGACACATTCACTCCCCATGAATCTGATCAGCGAATACCTGGGCAGGGAACTGGATTGTCCGGTCTGGCTTCTGGGAATCCAGCCGGCAAGCCTTGAATTTGCCGCCCCTTTAACCATAAAAGTGAGGCGCGCTGTTGACAGCCTCGTACTTGAAATAAGCAGGATCATTCAATGAGTCACAAGGACCGTATTCATGACCGTGCAAGCAATTGACCCTACTGCTGAAAAGGAAAAAAACCATGCCGCGTTGACCTCGGTCATTGCGGCGGTGGGATTGACCACCTTCAAGATCATCGTGGGTGTCCTCACAGGATCGCTGGGCATCCTGGCTGAAGCAGCTCACTCCGGTTTGGACCTTGTGGCTGCACTCGTGACATTGTTCGCGGTGAAGGTATCAGGCAGGGCTCCTGACGCTGAACACACCTACGGGCATGGCAAGGTGGAGAATTTCTCTGCCCTGATCGAAACCCTTTTGCTACTGGCTACCAGCGCCTGGATCATCTATGAAGCCATTCAGAGGCTCTTTTTCAATCCTGTCGCCGTGGACGTGAGTGTATGGGCTTTCCTGGTGATGGCGACCTCGATCGTCATTGATGCCACACGGTCCAGAGTTCTTTATCGGGCAGCCAGAAAGCACAACAGCCAGGCATTGGAGGCAGATGCGCTGCACTTCAGCACCGATATCTGGAGCTCAAGCGTGGTCATCCTGGGATTGATCCTGGTAAAAATCAGCGAGATTTCACCCCAACTGGCATTTCTGCACAGCGCTGATGCCGTGGCTGCCATGGGCGTCGCCGTGATCGTGATCTTTGTCAGCATGCAACTGGGAATCCGTACCGTGCAGGCTCTGCTGGATAAAGCCCCTGACGGCAGCGAAGCGAAAATCAAAGAGATCGCCGAATCTGTGGAGGGTGTGACTGACTGCCACCAGGTGAGGGTGCGTCCCTCTGGTCCGATGATGTTCGCGGATATCCACGTACGGTTGGACGGCACATTGTCGGTGGCAGCTGCCCATGAGAAGACCCTGTTGATACAGAAGAAAGTACGCGATGTTTATCCGATGATGGACGTATCCGTGCACACCGAACCCATCAAACCCGTGGAAGTGCCGCGGGAAAAACCAGAGCAAAAAGCCGATGGGAATATCTAGAGTTAATGCATTACAGCGAAGACCGGGAGGGTGATCATCAGGCACCCTCTTTTTACTTGTTGGGTTGTGATGGATCCAATGCCAGAATCAGCTTCGGGGTTTCAATGCATCTACTGCCTGTTCTTCAATACTCGTATTCGCCATCCATTCGAGCACATTCAACACCCCTGAATTATCCAAAGCGCCCCAGCCATTTTGCAGCATGGTGCTATAGAGCTGCGCATCCACCGCTGCCGAGGGCAGGGGAATTCCGTATTCGCGCGCGGTTTCCATGACAATATTCAAATCCTTGGACTGCATCGAAGCCTTGAAACCCGGATTGCGGTTTCCAGCGAAAATACGCGGTGGTTTGACATCCAGCGTCCAACACTGGGCAGCCCCACCCTTGATGGCACTGATCACTCTCTCTGGATCAGCACCGGCCTTTTGGGCAAAAACGAGCAGCTCAGCCATGGCGACCATCTGGGCCGCCACCATAATCTGATTGGCTGCTTTAGCGATTTGACCCGTTCCGCTGTCACCAATATGGGTGATGGTTTTTCCAGTGACGGACAGCACCGGGAGGGCAGTCTCCAGGGCGTCAGCAGGTCCCCCTACCATAATGGTAAGCGTGCCATCACGCGCGCCGATATCACCGCCGCTGACTGGAGCATCCAGGCAGGACACACCCTTTTCTGCCAGTGCCGTCGCTATTTTACGGCTGACCGCAGGCTTGATGGTGGAGTTGTCGATCAGGATCAGGCCGGGATGAGCCCCTTCAATAATGCCATTTTCGCCAAGCACCACTTTTTCCACATCCGGGCTGTCTGGAAGGTTGGTGAAAACGAGATCCACCTGCCGTGCCACCTCAGCCGGGGAAGCGGCTTTCACCGCTCCTTCAGTCACCAGTTCGTCGACAGCCGCCTGGCTGCGATTGTGCACCACTACCGGGAACCCTGCCTTGAGGATATTCCTGGCAATCGATTTGCCCATGATTCCAAGACCGATATATCCAACTCTTAGCATGTCTGCCTCCATGAAGATCGATTGGGTTCATTATACTTTCGGCGGGAAACTGAAAGCAACCTTGGGGTGAAGTCATCATTATGAATAAGTTGTGATTCAGCAAGATGAACAATGACCGAAAATGCTCCTGCTTTGGCACCAGTGGAGCCATCCCCGCTGCAGAAAAAGAGAGGGCAATTCACTTTTCTGACCGGTTGTTCTGATCGCAGCCGGTGTGGTTCTTTTCATTCAGAACCTGAAAGCAGGGATCCGCTTCAATTGGTGGGCAATTTTCATTTACATTCCTGTGACGACATCTCTTAACACCGTTTTTCAGGTATTGCAGCAGCAAGGGAAATTCAATGAGACTGTCGCTGGAAACCTGGGCAGTGCAGTGATGGTCGGCACAATTGCCTCGTTGCTCCTCCTGGGGTTGGATTGGGCTCTTTGGTGGCCGTTGATCATCCTTGCGGCAGGCGCATCCACTTTCATCACAGGAGTGCGCAACCGGAAATGATCATCCATGGTCGATGAACATATGCACCCCGAAGCTCACGGTGAGGTCGGGGTTCTTCAATTTACCTTCCTGAAAAGACAGTAAAGAGACGTTGAAGCAAATCACCGGGAGTGGTGGAAAGTGGATTGCAGATTTCCGCCTCCAGCGCTTTGATCCTGGGGGTCAATTCTGTGAACATGATCCCCGAATCAATGCGGTATCTCTCCTGAAGACCAGCCAGTCGCTCATCCACCGATACAAGCTCATTCTTTTCAACCAGCTTGTCGGCATAATAGACCAGCTTTTGCTCCCAGGTTCCCGGCATGCGAACCTCATCCAGGAGGGTGAAGAGCATGTGATGATCGACAATGTCTGCCAGGGCAGGTTCATCTTTTTGCCGCAGCATCTCTCCGGCAAGCTGCCCGTGATCCATACCCTGGTGATGGGTTGCCTTTGCCAGATCGTGGAGTAATCCGCCGCGGTGGGCGAGGATGGGATTGACATTCATGCCTGCCGCCCGCAGCCATTCAGAAAGAACATAAGCGATGGCTGCCACCTGTTGGACGTGTGTCAGGAGGTGGGCAGAGGCGCCATTCTCTTGTAACCAGAGCAAACAGGAGTGAACTTCAGGCAAAAGAGGTTCGTCCAGGGCTGCAGGGAGCTGACCCATCGCATCGATTTCGATATCGTGAAAAGGCAGGCAGCCCGGGCAGGGCTCATGC
>DNOU01000236.1:10439-11095 GCA_003501835.1 Anaerolineaceae bacterium
GTTGGGCGTTGGTGCCGAGAAAGATCCTGAAGTTGGCTTTCAGCGATGCCAGTGCTGATTCTATTCCGGGGACCGCTTCCACACGTGGCCATTCGACCATCGGAACGTCGAGGTCGTTGAATTCAGTGAGCTCTTTCATCAATGTGTTGCCCCAGTCAAAAACAAGGGCGGAGGGTTTGGTTTTTGAGAACATGCTGCTCCTGTTATGTGAGAGGTGTGCAGGGACAAAGGATAGATCCGGTGTCTTGTCAGTTTCTTTCAATTCAAGTATAGTCAGTTCAGCCTTCAGCAGGAAATTCTACATTCGAGGTTTTGATCTTTATGGAATCTTCGCTCCCTGAAAATCATCCGGAATCCTGGCTTGAAAAGCCGGTTGTTTCATTACTGCCCAAGATCAAGCTGGAGCATGTGATCATGGCGTTGATACTCATTCTGGCGGTGATCAGCCGCTTCACCAATTTGGGTGTCAGGGTGATGAGTCATGACGAGGTCAACCATGTGATCCCATCCTACGATCTTTACCAGGGACGTGGGTATGTTCACAGCCCGGTCACGCACGGACCCCTTCAATTTCACCTGATTGCTGCCAGTTACTTCCTTTTTGGCGATTCTGATTTTACCTCACGTTTACCGCATGCCCTTTTCAGTGTCGCGAC
>DNOU01000236.1:11141-13313 GCA_003501835.1 Anaerolineaceae bacterium
CGTTACGCCCGGAATGAAGCTTTTGTGGCGTTCTTTGGGCTGCTCATGTTTTGGGCACTGCTTAATTACCTGGAAAAAGGGAAGATCTCGGCACTGTATGTTTACACCATCGCCACGGTGCTTCATTTTGTCACCAAGGAAACTGCCTATATCTACACCGCGCTGATCCTCATCTTCCTCGCGGTTTTGTTCATGCGCGATGTCATGCAAGTGAGCTGGCGCAGCCATCAACGCAAGAATGGATTCCTGGTAAGCCTGTTGATTGCTCTTGGAGGCGTTGGGCTGGCGTTGGGTTTCGCAGTACTCAAGGCGGAGGGAGCTGCATCCAACGCTTCGACTGCTGGCGGATTGACCACCTTTGCTGCCAACAACCAGGCGATGCTGCAAATCGGATTGCTGGTGAGTGTGGCGGTGGCGGTCGTGTTTGCAGTGATCGCCCTGGTTGACCTGTTGCGTGATCTTGGGTGGGAAAAGGTCAGGCACATCCGATCTTTTGATCTGCTTATCTTGACCATTACACTGATCCTCCCGCAATTGGTGGCGCTACCGGTCAACCTGCTGGGATTCAACCCTACCGATTATTCGCAAGCCGGTCTCATTCGCACCTCCATTGCGTCGGTCATCTTGACGGCGGTGGCGATCGCTGTTGGAATTGCCTGGCGTCCTCGGGTATGGATCACCTGCGCGGTGATCTTTTACACCATTTTCACAGTCTTCTACACCACCTTTTTCACCAATGGACAGGGGTTCTTTACCGGACTGGTGGGAGGATTGGGATATTGGTTGAGTCAACAATCCGTCAACCGCGGTGAGCAGCCGATCTATTTCTATGCGCTCATCCAGATACCCATGTATGAGTATCTGCCCGCCATCGGCACCATTGTGGCGACGGTGATCGCAGCCAAAAAGAAACTCTTTTCCACCCTGCCTGGCATCGCTCCCGCTCAACAAATTGAGCCCACCCGGCCTGCCATTCAACTCCCCCTTACTCTTGAGGACGCCGATTCTTCTTCCGAGATCAACCAGCCTTTGAAACTGCCCGTCATGGCGCTGTTTCTCTACTGGTCGATCATGAGCCTGGCAGCTTACAGCGTGGCAGGAGAAAAGATGCCGTGGTTGACCGTGCATATTGCCCTCCCGATGATCCTGGCAGCAGCCTGGGGTTTTGGCTACCTGGTGGACCGCATTCATTGGCGGGAGCTTTTGAATCGCAGGGGCATTCTGGTCATGTTGTTTTTTCCAGTATTCCTAGCCAGTCTGGGCTCTCTGATGCAGGGTCTGTTGAGCGACAATCGACCGTTCATGGGAATTGAGCTGGCTCAGCTTCAAACCACGACCACTTTCCTTTTTGCACTTGCGGGTTCTGTGCTTTCGGGATGGGGAATTGTCAGATTGTTGAATGATTGGGATTCATCACGGATCGTGACCCTGTTGGGGGTGATGCTGACGGCGGTGCTGACGTTGTATACAGCCCGGTCAGCGTACCAGGCAAGTTTCATCAATTACGATACTGCCAGGGAGTTCCTGGTCTATGCCCATGCCGCAAGCGGTCCAAAGGAGATTCTCAAGCAGGTGGAAGAGATTTCGAAAAGGACCGTGGGCGGAAAGAATATTCGCGCTGCCTATGTGGGGGACGCCCTGTATCCCTACTGGTGGTATTTCCGCGATTATCCCAACAAGACCTGGTATGAGAGTGCTGACAAACTGACCAAGGAACTGCTCTCCTACCCGGTGGTGATTGGCGATGATCAATATGACAGCCAGGTCAAATCGATCCTCAAGGATCAGTATGTTGAGTACACCTACAAGCGCCTGTGGTGGCCAATGCAGGATTATTTCAACCTCACGGTTACAAGGGTGTGGGGCGCGCTCAGTGATCCGCAAATGCGCCAGGCGTTGATGAATATCTGGCTGAACAAGGATTACACGCTTTACGCCACCCTCAAGAACAATCCGAACCTGACCCTCGAAACATGGCAGCCGAGCGCTGGACTGCACTTCTACATACGCAAGGATATGGTCAGCCTGATCTGGAATTACGGCACCGTACCCGCTGCCGCTGCTCCAGAAGTCGACCCTTATGCGTCAAAGGTGATCACACTCACCCCCGACCGCTTCTTTGGTCAGGGCGGTACCGGAGACGGTCAATTCAACGGACCTCGCGGGATTGCA
>DNOU01000236.1:13378-18341 GCA_003501835.1 Anaerolineaceae bacterium
ATTTATCACCATGTGGGGTGTGTCGGGGCAGGCGGAAACCCCGGATGCCTTCTGGGGTCCACGAGGACTGGCGGTTGACCAGGCGGGGCACGTGTATGTCAGCGATACCGGGAACAAACGCATCGCTGTCTTCGATGCCAATGGACAATTCCTTACCCAGTTCGGAACTTACGGCATGAATGCCGGTGAATTGGATGAACCGGTGGGTTTGGCGATTGGCAGCAACGGAAATGTATTCGTGGCGGATACCTGGAATCAAAGGGTGCAGGTCTTCACTCCCAATCCTGATGGCTCCTTCAGCCCGTTGAGGGAATGGACAGTTACAGGGTGGTCCAGCCAATCCATCGACAACAAGCCATTGATCGGCTTGGACGGTGAGGGAAATCTTTTCGCGGTATCTTCAGATGCCTATCGTGTGCTTGAATTCGATTCCACAGGTGCCATCCTGCGTGTCTGGGGGGATTTCTCCAGCGGCATTGACGGCTTCAGCATACCGGCAGCGGTCATCTCCGATGGAAAGGACGGTGTGTGGGTGAGTGATGCAGGGAATAATTACCTCCTGCATTATTCGCTTCCCGCTGCGGGGCAGGCACAAACCGGGGCACTTCCGGCGTTTCCCGCCTCTTCAATTTCGATGACATTTAATGCCCTCACCAACAATCTGGAGAACCCTTTCAAACAGGCCGTCTACCACCTGGATGCAGTCTCGCAGGAATGGATCCCGATTGTGCCGCAGGAGATTGCTTCTGTGGTTCAGGGAGTCGCCGCACCTGTAAAAGATGTCAACGGGCAATGGGTTTTGAAAGGAAGTGACGGTCAGAACCTGTTCACCTGGAATGCCGACATGCTTTTATGGGTTGGCGCCAGCCCGGCGAGCATCTCGGCACCTGCTTCACCGACCGCGACAAAGTGACAAAAGCTTCAAAATGAAAAAATAGCGGGTGAATTTTAGAAGCCACCGCAGCTTCCAATCAGACCATCATCCTTGCATTCTGCATGCAAGGGCGAAGCAAGGTGTTCACCGCAGATTCATCACAGACCATCTTGCTTAAACAATGCTTTGCCCTTGCTTACGGATCAGCTCTTGTGGACCAAAAAGCGGCTGAGGATGACGCTCACCACCGAGACGATCAGTGCTCCAAGGAAGGCATAAAGAAACGGGCTCTGCGGGATGTTGAAGCCATATGAAAACTGGGTGCCTATCCATCCCACCAGGAGGAACATCAAAGTGTTGATGACCAGGGTTCCCAATCCGAGGGTGAGAATGAGGATCGGGCAGGAGACCGCAACGAGTACTGGCCGGATGAGGGCATTGACCAGTCCGAAAATTAAACCCAGAATGAGATAGGCGTACCAGGCATTGTTCTCCATTTGGATGTGTGGATTAAGAAGCACGACCGCCAGCCAGAGTCCGGCAGCATTAATGATGGCGCGCATAATGAATCGTCCCATTTGTAATTCTCCTTTACCTTGATATACGATAAATCATCAGCCTGGTTGCATTCACGGATGCAGCTCAGGGATGGGTATGGGGCATCGGTTTCTCCATCCATACCAGGGTCAGATGCTCCTGCATGCCAGCTTTGTGAAATGCCTCAACAGACCTGCCTGCCGGGTAGTTCAAATAAGCTTTTTCAGGTTTGGCGATATGCTGACGGGCATACGGAACAAGGGTGTTGATGACTTCCTCCTCCCACAGGGGAGTGGTAGCCAGCCAGAGGCTGTCGGTCTGAAACGCGCCCTTTTCCCAGATCAGAGCACCCTGGAGGCGACCATGGGGTTTGTACGCCCAGTTGTGAACCTGAATGCCACTGGTTAATCGGCTGATCCAGGAATGGAAACCTGGTTCATAGTGCCTGAGATGGAATGAAAGATTCCAGGAAATGCTGGGGGGATAAAGATCAAGCAGCCAATTCTTCTGTTGATTCCAGTCAGTATTCCGGGTTTTGCTGATTCCCGGGGAGCGGAGAGTTGACCCTGGAGGTTGATGATCGGAATCAAACCGCCAGGTGGTCCGTCTTGCGATCTCGGTAAAACCCGCCGAGGAATAAATATGATAAGCCACGGGATTATCGTCCCGTACTTGCAGGTAGACTATGGCTCCGTGATGCTCCATTACATGACGCAAAGCGCGTTCTGTCAGCTGGCGGGCAATACCCCGTCCCCGATGATTGGGGTGAACAGCCACATTGGCAATGAAATAAGAATTGACGCTGCGCCGGCGGATAAAGATGAGCGTCAGGTTACCAATCACTTCCCCATTTTCCTCCCAGACATACCCGTGAAATGGGTAGGCAGAGGTTTCAGGTGAGTTGCCGGCATATTGGAGGTAAAGCGAATTCCGGGCGGTCAACCGCATATGATGAAGGTAATCGCGCCCTTCCGCATCCATGTGATCGGAAAAGCAAACTTCAACCAGGTTGGCAATCTGCCCCAGATCCTTCTTCAGGTCAATGGCTCGAATGTGACGGTCGAGGGGCTGGCTTTCGATGCTCATGATTGAATTTTACACCACGGAAGTTGCATAAATGGGGATATTTGACACCCCAATCTGCAATCGCTAAAATCAAATCAGGAGAAAGTGATGAATTCAACCAAATTCCTGTTCAAAAATGCCTCCATCATCGGCGGCGCGCTGACCACAAAGCAGGGTTGGATCCTGACCGATGGAAAAAAAATCGTTGAAGTCGGGTTGGGTGAAAATCTACCGGGTATTGAAGAACATGCGGATGAGGTGATCGATTGCCTGGGGTCCACCCTTCTGCCAGGATTGATCGATTTGCATACTCATGGCGCAATCGGTCACGAATTTATGGAACCTGATGTCGGAGTCTGGCAGGACCTATCCCGGTATTACGCTTCGCACGGCACCACCAGCTTGCTGGCCACCACCTGGACCGCCACGGAAGCCGATCTTGAAAAAGTGATCCATACTGCTCAAAAAGTGATGGGGCATGAGGATGGCGCAAGGATCCTGGGCGTTCACCTGGAAGGCCCCTATATCAACCGGGCGCGCAGCGGAGCGCAGGATCCGATGCTTATACGGACACCAGGCGAGAATGAGATTCAAAAGTACATGGCAAGCGGAGTGGTGAAATTGATTGCACTTGCGCCTGAAGTTGAAGAAAACGCGCCATTGATTCGTGCCTGCGTGGAACACGGCATTACCGTGTCGGCAGGACACACGGACGCCACTTATGAAGAGATGGTGGCAGCAGTCAATGCCGGAGTCAGCCAGGTAACGCATTGCTTCAATGCCATGCGCCCGCTCAATCACCGCCAGCCGGGCACGGTGGGCGCTGCATTGACGCTGGATAAGATCAGATGCGAGTTGATTGCGGATAACATTCATATTCACCCCGCAGTGATGGAACTGATGGCCAGGGCGAAAGGCATGGCGGGGGTGATTTTGATCACCGACTCGATCCAGCCTGCCGGACTGCCGGATGGTGAATATGTGGTGGAGGGCAGGCGAATCACGCTCATGAATGGCGAAGCACGGCTGCCTGATGGCACCCTTGCCGGTTCCACCCTGACCCTGATCAAGGGATTGCAGAATTTTATGAATGCCGTGCACCGTCCAATTGACGAGGCCTGGGTGTGCGCTTCGCTAAACCCGGCAAAAGCCATCCACCAGGATGAGAACAAGGGAAGCATCCTTCCAGGCAAGGATGCTGATCTCATTCTGGTGGATCGTAATTTTGAAGTACTGCTCACCATGGTTGAGGGACAGGTTGTATTTCGGAGGGGATGATTCATACGGGATTCATATAGAGTTTTATGATTACTCTAATAACCCAAATGCTATAATCACTCAATGATTAAAAGCTTTTACGAGGACGGAACCCATTATGATGAGATTTGACCGGTTTACAGAGCGCGCCCAGGAAGCCGCTCAACGCGCTACAGAGATCATTCAACGCTATGGTCATAACCAGATCGATACCGAACATCTCCTGCTGGCGTTGATCGAACAGCCTGAGGGAGTGGTTTCCCAGATCCTTGAAATCCTTAAAGTTGATCCTCAGATCCTGCAGGAGCGGTTGGACTACATTCTTAAAACCAGCCCCAAGGCAAGTATATTTGGCGGAGGTGCCGGTCAGATATTCATCACACCGCGGGTTAAACGGATCATCGACCAGGCGAATGAAGAAGCCAGCCGATTGAAGGATGAATATATCTCCACGGAACACATTTTTCTTGCGATCCTGGGTGAAAAGAATACCCCGGCGTCGCGCTTGCTTGAAACCACGGGCATTACCCGTGAAAGAGTGCTGGATGCCATTAATCAACTGCGCGGCGGGCAGCGCGTGACCGATCCGCAGGCAGAAACACGTTATCGAACACTGGAGAAGTATTCCCGCGATCTCACCAAGCTGGCGCGGGAAGGGAAACTGGATCCGGTCATCGGGCGCGACAAGGAAATCCTGCGGGTGATGCAGATCCTTTCCCGCCGCACCAAGAACAACCCTGTTTTGATCGGCGAGGCGGGGGTTGGCAAAACCGCCATCGTTGAAGGGCTTGCAACCAAGATTGCATCCAACGATGTGCCTGAAATTCTGATGGGCAAAAAGGTGGTTTCACTGGACATGGGCGCCATGATCGCCGGGTCACGCTTTCGCGGCGAGTTTGAGGAGCGTTTAAAAGCCACCATCGAGGAAGTGCAGCATTCCAATGGAGAGATCATCCTCTTCATCGACGAATTACACACCGTGGTGGGAGCCGGCGCGGCTCAGGGGTCAATGGATGCGTCCAATATGTTGAAGCCCGCCCTTTCGAGGGGAGAACTGCAGTGTATCGGCGCCACGACGCTGGACGAATACCAGAAGTACATCGAAAAAGATGCCGCCCTGGCACGCCGGTTTGCACCCGTTTTTGTCGACGAGCCAACGCAGGAAAACACCATCCAGATGTTGCTTGGGCTGCGCGATCGCTACGAAGCCCATCACAAGGTGCGCTTCTC
>DNOU01000153.1:0-652 GCA_003501835.1 Anaerolineaceae bacterium
GGCTGGTGCATGACCGGTATTACTTTGGTGAGCACGAAGTTTATGACGTAGCGGATTACACTGTTAATTTGACCCTGGTTAATCCGCCCGCGGACTTGAAAATCGCTGCCAGTGCGCCTGCCGAAACGCAAGGCGGGGTATTGCATTATTCGCTGCCCAGGGCGCGCACTTTTGCCTTTTCGGCCTCCGAGATGTATATCGTCGAAAGCCAGGTGGTGGGAGATACGACCATCACGTCCTACAGCTTCCCCTGGGACCAGGCAGCTGGTGAAGCGGCCCTGCATGATACCGCGCGGGCATTGGAGCTCTACAGCAATCTGTTTGGGTCCTATGACCGGCCTTCTCTCAATGTGGTAGAAGCCGCCTTCCTCGACGGCATGGAATATGACGGATTGTTCTTTCTGAGTTACGGCTTTTACAACATCTGGGATGGCACTCCCTCAAGTTATTTGACGGCGATCGCGGTCCATGAGACGGCCCACCAGTGGTGGTATGGAAAGGTGGGCAGCGACCAGGCTCTGGAACCCTGGCTGGATGAAGCACTGTCCACCTACTGTGAACGCCTGTTTTACGAAAACGATTCCCCCCTTTCGATGGACTGGTGGCTGAACGGCCGCATTGGCACATTCTCGCCCAACGGATTCATCAACAA
>DNOU01000153.1:657-16080 GCA_003501835.1 Anaerolineaceae bacterium
ATCAACGCGCCACTGCGGACGACTTCTTCGCAGTACTTCGTCAACACACCCAGGCAGACCTTACGGCGTTGACCGATCAGTACTTCGATCCCGATTATCCTCAAAAGTGAGAAATGACACCCTAAGAGAGTGTGCCAGCCCGGGCTCCATGGCTGGCCAATCTTGCGTAAGCCGCAAACGTTGCACCTCTGAGCGAAGCGATTGGAAATGTGCAAAAGGGAACACCTGATTTTCCCTCGTCTGCGAAAAGCACAAAAAGGGGGAAAGCACGACTAAGTGATGTCATCCAGAATCGATTTTCTGGATCTTTCCCCCGGTTCACCGCTCCCGATACTTCAACCACAGGTATTGGTAAGGCGTCAACACGATGCTCAGACCTTTTTCACCGGTTTCAAATACCTCACCAGTGAAAAGGTCGGTATAGGGGGAATTGGATGTTGCAGAACCGGGTATCGTCAGCGCCACCCTCTCTGAGCTCAGGTTGTGCAATGCAAGCACACCCTCATGGGCTGAGCGTCGGTCAAACACAACCGCCCTGGTTTCATGGCAATTCACCCACTCGAAATTGTGGGAGGAAAACACCGGGTTCAGCTTCCGCAGTTTCACCATCCTGCGTATGGTGTGCCAGGTGGAGGTTGGGTCTGCCTGCGCCGCGGCAGCATTGATTCGCGATACCGGGTATTCAGGCGTATCGATGATGGGTACAACGATCTGGCTGGCGGTGGAAAAACCGGCATTTCTGCCTTCATTCCACTGCATCGGAGTGCGCAGTCCATTGCGGTCAAAGAGCTCGATATTGTCTCCCATGCCAAGTTCATCGCCATAATACAGGAATGGCGCCCCGGGCAGCGAAAAGAGCAGGGAATGGGCTAGTTCTATCTTGCGGCGATCATTATCCAGCAATGGAGTCAGCCGGCGGCGGATGCCCAGGTTCAAGCGCTGCCGCCTGTCTTCAGCATATTCGNNTGTTCCATTGCCCACTGGATGGGCGATGAATCCGCCCGCTTGAGCGCCATGAAGATGCGCGGCATGAGCGGAAAGTTAAATGCCACCTGGAATTCATCACCTTCGCCCAGGTATTTCACCACGTCCCGCGGCCACTGGTTGGCTTCGCAGACAAGTACCCGGCCCGTGTACTTCTCTTCCACAAACGCCCTCAACCTCTTCAAGATTTGATGTGTTTCCGGTAAGTTCTCACAGTTGGTACCTTCACGCTCGATGAGATATGGAACGGCATCCACCCTGAAACCATCAATGCCCATCGCCAGCCAGAAATCCACAATCTCCAGCATCTCCTCAAGGACAGCAGGGTTATCGTAGTTCAGGTCAGGTTGATGAAAATAAAAACGGTGCCAGTAATACTCCTGTGTCTCCTCATTCCAGGTCCAGTTGGATTTTTCACTGTCCAGGAAAATGATGCGGGCATCACGGTACTTCTGGTCAGTATCTGACCAGACATAGTAATCGTGATATTTCGAATGTCGATCCTTGCGGGCTGCCTGGAACCAGGGGTGGGCGTCGGAGGTATGATTCATCACCAGGTCAATGATGATGCGCAAACCCCGCTTGTGGGCTTCGCTGACCAGTGTTTCGAAATCTTCGATGCTGCCGAAGTTGGGATTCACCCTGCGATAGTCCGAAATGTCGTAACCGCCATCGCGCATGGGTGACTCGAAGAACGGAATCAACCACAGGCAGTTCACACCCAGGTGAACAAAATAATCCAACTTTTCCGTCAATCCAGCCAGATCTCCGATGCCATCCCCATTGGCATCAAAGAAGGATTGAACAGAGACTTCATAGAATACAGATTGCTGATACCAGTATTGATCTTTCATGACCAATGGATCACCCCTTCACTGATCCGGCGAGCATCCCGCGAACAAAGTACTTTTGGAAGGCGAAGAAAACGATCATGGGAATGATGAACGACAGGAAAGCCGCTCCAGTGAGGATGTGCCAGTTCGAGCCGCGGGGATCGATGAGGTTGGTAATTTGCACCGTCAGCACCGGATGGGCGGAGAGAAAGATTTTCGCCACCAGAAAGTCATTCCAGACCCACAGGAATTGGAAAATACCCAGCGAAGCAATTGCAGGCATGGCCAGCGGAAGCGCCAGGTTGCGGAAAGCTCTCCAGTGATTTGCCCCGTCAAGATAGGCGGATTCGAAGATCTCTCGCGGCAGTGACCCGATGAAGTTACGCAGCAAATAAATGGCGTAAGGCAATCCAAATCCGGTGTGGAAAAGCCAGATGCCGATGAAGGTGTTCTGCATGCCAATCTGAGCATAGATGCGTGAAATGGGTACCAGGGTCATTTGCAGAGGCACAATTTGCAGACCCACGAGCAAGGCAAACATCCATTGACGTCCCCTGAAATCCAACCAGGCGAAAGCATATGCAGCAAACGCGGCAATTGCGATCACAAGCAGTGTGGAGGGGACGGTCACCAGGATGGAATTGATCAGCGCCGCACCCATGCCTTCAGGATTGAGAAGGTCGGAGGCATTGCACTTGAACTTGATGGAGGCTTCGGCACCGCTCGTGGCACAATCATCCAGGTAGGTGTTGGTTCCTTTGTACCCCACCAGGGCATCGGCATAATTGCTGAGAGTCAATCCCAACCCGCGGTTCGCCGATGTGGAGAGGCTTTGCATATAGTTCAGTACATTTCCCAGGATTGCCAGGCTTTCATTGGGGTTTGAGGGAAGTGTGGGATCTTTTAAATGAGATTCTCCGTTGACCGGTTGGTTAAGCATGGCAAGCAATTGATAATCGCGGGTGTACTGAGCCACGACTGCCGGGTCGGAAAGGTCAACATTGGGCAGGGCATTCCCATTGGGACCATGGCACGAAGCGCAGTAAGTGGAGTATTCTGTTTGACCCACCACCGCCCTCGGAGAAAGCACGGTCCACCAGCCCGAGGTGCGTACGGACTCCTTGTCCCGGAAAGAGCTGACAAACAACCCCAGGGTGGGAATGATCCACATTGCGCACATGAGGATCAGCGCCAGGTTCACCGGTATCGCGCGGAAGATACGGTTGAGGGAGCGGAAAGGATTCATCTCTCCTCCTCCTGTTTGTTGAAACGCCGGATGTTGCTGATCATGATGGGTATCATCAGCGCGATCAAAATCACGGCAATCGCCATGGACCGCCCGGTATCCGTGACGATCAATTTGAACATGCGGTTGGCAATCACTTCTGTACCGTAATTACCGCCCGTCATTACGAATACAATGTCAAAGATCTTCAACACGTTAATGATCATGGTGGTGGTCACCACCACGATGGTGGGCATGATGAGCGGCACCATCACTTTCCAGAAGGTTTGCCATCCGTTGGCACCATCCACTTGAGCGGCTTCAATCACTTCACCCGGCAAACCCTTGAGCGCAGCCGAAAGGATGGTCATGCAGAAACCTGCCCACAGCCAGATGCCAACGATCATCAGCATGAAATTGTTGAGGGGATAAGTGCTCATGAACGCCACCGGCTTGCCGCCCAACCCCACAATGATGGCATTAAGCAGACCCGTTTGTGGACCTTCGCCGGTTTCAATCTTGTACATGAACTGCCAGATGACACCCGCCCCGATGAATGAGATCGCCATCGGCATAAAGATGATGGACTTCGCCAGCTTCTCATAACGCACACGTTCAGCCAGCAAGGCAAACAACAAACCGGCTGCCACCGTTGCCGGAACCATCAAAATCAGCCACAGGGCATTGTTCGAAAGCGCCTGGGTCATTTCAGGATCGGTCAAGGCGTAGCGGTAATTTTCAAACGCGCCCCAGCAGGGTTGACCAGCCACACAATCCGCTGCTGCTGATTGGGTGCTGGTGCGGTCCATAAAACTCAAGACGATCGTGTTCAGAGTTGGAAAAACGATGAACACTGCCATGATCAAGAGCGCGGGAAGAAGGTAAAGCCAGGGTGTCCACTTCCCCTGTTTCATGATCGCGGGCATCGTAGCCATTTTCGCCTCCCAGATTGAAGAGTTGGAGCGCACTTGCGTGCGCTCCAACTTTGAACCGAAAACACTTACTTGCCTAATGCTTGTGTCTGAGCTTCAGCCACTGAATCGAGTGCAGCCTGAATATCCCCACCCTGCACCACCTGGATGATGGCTTTCCATTCAGCTTCGCCAAACGGCGCTGGAATGGTATCGCCAAGGTCCGGGGTGAATCCAGTAGCCTTGTCAAGCGCTTCAGATTTCTTGATCAACTGCGGATCAGTATACTGACCCAAAGCCAGTTTGTTCGGTGAAAGGTCAAAACCTGATTGCGCCCAGGCTTTCGCGCCTTCAGCACCGGTGAGATAAGCCACCAGCGCCTTGGCTGCGGCTGAATCAGAGAACGCCATCATGTAATCAGCGCCGCCCTGCATGCCTTTGATGCCGGGAAAGGCGAAGAAGTCATAATCCGTGCCGTATTTGAGATTGGGGAATTGCTTGACAATCTCGCCGCCGGCAAAACCGGATTGCTTGACCATCATGGCTTCCGGGTTTTCCTGGAAGACCTTGTAGATGGCGTCCAGGAAGGGTGTATTGAGGGTACCATCGCTGCCGCCGACAGTGTATTTTGGATCGGCAGCCCATTTCTGGTAGGTTTCATAGGCTGTCATCACACCGGCATCGTTGTAAGCAACATTGCCGGAGATGAGGTCGAGCACATACTGCGGACCCTGCTGGGTGAGCATCAGATCCTGTATGAAGTCGGAGCCGGTCCAGCCAGTTGCTGCGTCGCTTGCAAATCCCATGCTCCAGGGCACATTACCATCCGCTGCCATTTTTTCGACCAGGGTGTTCAGTTCCTCAAAGGTCGTGGGAACGGTGTAACCGAGTGCTGAAAAACGTGCCGGGCTGTACCAGATGATGGATTTGATATCCACCTTGGCCGGAAGAGCATAAAGCTTGCCACTTGCTGTTCCCAAGTCGAGCCAGTATTGTGCATAATTGGCGGTGTCAGCCCCAACCGTTGAAAGGTCCTTGAGTTTGTCAGGATAGAGGGTGAGCGGAGCAGTGGTCGGCCAGAAGAGAATATCCGGCGGTGTGCTCTTCACACGGGTATCCAGGACGCCAGCATCGCGGGTGGATTCAGCAACAATCTTGACACCGCAGGCATCGACAAAGGGTTTGAAGATCGCGTTGATTTTTTCTTCTTCAGCACCTGACCATTGATACATCACAGTCAGCGTATCGCCTGCCTTGGCATCGCCGCAAATCGCCGGGGCGGCTGCNNGCCAGCATGGCAATCAAAACAAGTGCTACGATAGGTTTTGTGAACTTAGACATCTCTAATCCTCCTAACTTTTACTTACCTGATGATTGAACGTACTGACTTGCATTCTTCCTTTGCATCACCTCCTTCATCATATATGATCTCAATAAGGTTTACAACGGTTATCGCCCCCTGGTTGATTCACGCACCACTAAATCAATTCCCAACAAGATCCCTGGCTGCTCCAGCGGTTTATCCAACATCAAGCTCACCAATTGTTCACCCGCCATCCAGCCCAATTTGTATGCGGGTAGACGGATGGTGGTCAACGGTGGATCAAGATACTCTGCCATGGGAATGTCATCGAATCCCACCACGGCGATATCTTCAGGAATTTTCTTGCCGGCATTGTGGATGGCTTGCATGGCACCAATTGCCACAACATCACTGGCGACAAAAACACCGGTGGGCAGTTCGGGTAATTGAAGGATCTTTTGCATTGCATTGAATCCGCTTTCAGAGGTGTAAGCACCTTCCTGGAGAAGCTCCTCATCCGGGCGAATGCCAGCCTCTGCAAGTGCGTTCAGGTATCCCTGGCGCCGCTGCTGTGCAGAGGTGTACTGGAGGGAAGCATTGGTGATCAATGCAATCCGGCGATGCCCCAGTTGAATCAAATGGCGAGTCGCGGTTGTAGCTCCTTCCACGGCGTTCACATCCACAAATGGAAGCGCGCAGTCGCTTAACTGACCCATCAGGACGATGGGAAAACCTTCTTGAGAGAATCTTTTGATATCCTCATCATCCTGCCGCGGACCCGAAAGGATGATCCCATCAACGAGATTTTCACTCACCAGTTGTGAATAGCCCTGCGGGTGCATGGGGTCATCCGGTTTGAGCAACACGTGAAACCCGCGTTGGCTAACAGAGTGTTCAATGCCCAGCATGACTTTTAGCAGAAAGGCATCCGAAAAGATCTGATCCTCACTCTGCTGCAACACCAACCCGATCGTCGAAGACTTGCCCGACACCAGTTTTCTGCCTGACGCATCAGGGTGATAGTTCAGCTTCCTGGCAACTTCCACAACGCGCTGCCGGGTGGCTTCGTTGATGCTGATGCTGGTCACATTGTTTAGAACGAGAGAGACGGTCGTCCGCGAAACCCCGGCTTCCTTCGCCACATCAAAACTGGTCGTACGCTTTGCAGGCAAACAGACCTCCTTGAGTAACACGTGTTAGTAATTATAGTATAGAGATTTATTTTCGCAAAGTCAATAGTCTCTTACCGGGGATGACCATGGCGACATCGTCTCCTTACCTTTGAGCCGCCAAACCCACCGACCCGATCCACCTGCAGCCGGGATCGAGCAACCGTTGACCAGGCTGCAGCCTGGGTTGCGGCAGCTCAAATCCAGCTCACACACCTGTACGCTGACCAGTGATTCATCAGGGGCACGAAAATATGCACAGGAATCACCCACGTGCGGGTCCTGAAGCAGAGGTGGGTGCCGTTGAATTCTTCATGGGGAGGATATGTGACCACCAGAGGCTTTCAATCGTGGCGAACGAAATCTAGACACGAATACTGCCGATCGTCATAGAAACATAATGAAAAAAACCAGGCGAAAATGGATAAAATGAAATGGAGACCATAACTGCGACCTCATTAACGGGCACTTTTGACTTGTGAAATGACCGGGGATTGAGCATGAGCGCAGTTCTCTGTGCAGTAGATGAAGGACTTACCCGTGATGCAATCCAAAGCATTCTGGGGAAATTCAACATACAGTGTCTTTGGCAACCTGCAGACAGCCAGATCGAATTCCAGGCCGCAGATCCGGAATCATCAGCGGCACTGGTGGATGCGTCCATCAATCCGAAGCAGGTGGTTGAGCTGATCCATTACATCAGGGTGGTTTCAGATCTCCCAATTCTTGCGGTGATCAAGGAAAACCAGGATCAGGAACTGGCAGACCTTTTGGGCGCAAGCGCCAGTGACTTTGTGATGATTCCTCTGCGTTCTGAGGAGTTGATGCTGCGTTTGCAGATACTCTTGATGCGGCGGAATCAATGCCATGAAAATGAGACCATGGAGTTTTTGCGTTGCGAAGGATTGGTCCTGGATATTCAGGATCACCGGGTGTGGAAAATGGTCACAAGCTGTACAACTTTATGCTGACCAACAACCCCCTTTCCACCACTGCAGCGAGCAGCATCAACGATCTGAATCAGTTCACAAAACCGGTCCTCATCAAAACATGATTCAATGCACAGAAAAGCGGAACCAATCAAACCCCTGAAGCGTCTATAAAAAGGCGATGTGCGTTTACCATCCCCGGGAGGGATTATGAACAAATCCTTGAATCTATTTTTGACCGCTTGTTTAGTCCTGCTTGCAGGATGTTCCACTCCAACGCCCACATCGCAGCCCACGACCCCGCCCACCCTGTCACCAGTTCCATCCACTCCGACCATCGAAGCCCCCACTGCCACCCTGGCACCCACCGCCACGCTCCAGCCCGTGGGAGGGGGTGGGATGATCGTCTTTGACTCCAACCGAGACGGCACCTACCAGGATATTTTCGTCATGGATACACTGGGGAGCGGGATCACCCGACTCACCCGCGGAGAAAGTAACTTCTTTGCCGGTCCGCTTTCTCCTGACGGCACGAAGATCCTGTTTACCGGTTATGGACTCACCAGGAGCTATGTGGGCTTGATGAATGCCGACGGCAGCAACCCGGTGGATCTGTCGCAGCAACCCAACAGTGATGAGGGATTCGCAACCTGGTCGCCGGATGGCCAGCAAATCGCCTTCACCTCGCGGCGTGACGGCAACAATGAGATCTACATCATGGCTGTCGACGGAAGCGGGGCAAAGCGCATCACCAGCGACCCCAAGGACGATTTTGCACCTTCCTGGTCACCGGACGGCAAGCAAATTGTCTTCGTATCCGACCGCGGCAATCCCACCGATTACAACAATGTGTACATCATGAATATCGACGGTTCAGGGGTCAAGCGGCTGACGAACTCGGCAAAGGAGATCGACTTCACACCTGCCTGGTCACCCGACGGCAGCAAGATCGCCTTCCGCGCCAGTGACGGTACGCAGTCGGATCTCTATTTGATCAATGCGGACGGCACTGACCGCGTCAACCTGACCAACACACCCGGTTCTGACGAATGGTCCCCCAGCTGGTCGCCGGACGGCTCCATGCTCGCTTTTCAGACGGACCGGGACGGCAACTGGGAGATCTACCTCATGAATGCCGACGGCGGGAACCCGGAGAACCTCACGAACAACCCTGCCGATGATGAAAGACCCTGGTGGCATTAGCCTGAAGAGGATTCCAATCACCACAGCGGTTGCGCATGGCAGCGGGTAGAAGATCACCAAATCCATCATGCTGAGTTGATCCTTTCACTTGACATGTGCATATAATGATTCTGCATTCCTGTTGGTACAGTCTGAAGCCTTAGGAGACAACAATGAGAAAGACCATTTCCCCACTTGTGACCTTGCTGGTATTCTTGCTCGTCGGCTGCAGCCCGGTTTCGAACACCCCCACCCTTCAACCGGTTGACGAATCCCCCTCACCGCAGCTGCCCACCCTGACCATCGCCACCCCCACCGCTGAATCCTCCGTGCTCACGCTGGAAGCCCTCAAGAATAATACCTATTTCGTCCCCTACTATCAAAAGACAGTCACCCTGGTGGATGGCAAGTACGGTAACGGAACAGGGAATGACCCATTAAATGTGAATCTACTTCCCGAGGTGGCTTTTGGCGATCTGAACGGTGACGGCACACAGGACGCTGCGATCCTGCTGGCGGAAAATGGTGGCGGGAGCGGGGTGTTCGTTTCAGTTGGCGCAGTATTGGATCAAAATGGCACGCTGGTTCAGGTGAATAATTTTGCTTCCATCGATGATCGACCAGTGATTGAAAGCCTGGCGATAAAGGATGGCAGGATCGTGTTGGATGCGCTGGTTCATGCCCCCAACGATCCCATGGTTTCCCCCACCATGAAGACCTCGCTGACCTATACCGTCTCGAACGGCACCCTGTGGCTCACCCGCATGACCTCTGCGATGCAATCGGGCAGTGAACATAACATCAACATCGAAAGCCCGAGCTCTGGCTCCGAGGTGGACAGCAGTGTTGAGATGAAGGGGAACATGCCCATCGGCCCGTTTGAAAACACCCTGGGATACTTCATCACCGACGCGTCGGGCAAACGCCTGGTGAGCGGTTCGTTCATGGTCAGCACAGCCGATGTTGGCGCACCCGCGACCTTTGATGCCACCATCGACCTTGCAGGCATCGCCTCCGGTACGATCATCCGCGTATCGCTATTTGAAGAAGATATGTCGGGGTTCCGGGAATATCGGGCTCTGGATGCGGTGGAATTGAAAGTGAAATAAACCGCTCCGTTCAGTGCTTCTGGCAGCAATCTGTGGAAGGTTCAGACAGAGAGTAGCAATCTGAACAGGGCTGCGCCATGGCGCTGCACAGCGCCGCGAGCCGCCTGGCAAATTCGATCACCGCTCCCTGGCGTTCGGAGGAGGTGAGCCGGCGTCGAAAGAGTCGAAGGAAAAGGAAATACATGCAAATCAGTTAGCTACCTCGATCGGTCCTCCCTGGTGCCGTGGTCAACCCCTGCACATCGAAAAAACTCCTGGATCATAGGAATGTAAAAAGGAACATCAGTTATCGGTATGTCTGTACAATGATTTTACCAAAAATATCAGAATAAAATGCTGTCAATTTCCTGACGAATTTCCCCTAGTCAGGCTCCTCGAAGCGGTACCCCACTCCCCAGATGGTATGCAGGCATTCCGGGTTCTTGGGGTCATCCTCGATTTCCTTGCGCAGCCGGCGGATGGCGGTTTCGACCAGGTTGCGGTCCTCACCGCTTCGGGTATATCCCCAGACTTCATGCAGCAGCTCATCGCGTGTAACCACTCTGGATTGATGCTCTAGAAAATACAACAGCAGGCGGTATCCGGTGCGCGTGACTGTGATCTCTTTTCCATCTTTGTAGACCCTGCGCTTGACCAGATCCACCTCGAGACGGTGGCACTGCAATCGTTCCTGTTCGTGTCCATTTGCAGGATGGTTGGTTGCCAGAATCATCCGGATGCGTGCTTTGAGTTCAGAAACCCGCAGCGGCTTGATGATGCAATCCGCCACCCCAAGCTGTTTATAATTGGTGATTGACTCTTCATCCCCCCTGGAGATCAGGACCATCACAGGAGCAGAACAGATGGGCTTGAAACGCTTACACTGATCCCTGAATTCTTGACCCCTCCGGGTCTCCACCAAAACCAGGGAAATGGGTAATTTCAGTTTTTCCGGCAAATCTGAAGAAGCAAAGGTGGTACAGATAAACTCAAAACCCAAATCACTGAATGCCCGTTGCAATATTTCTCTTGTGGTACGGTCTTCAACGATGCCTAAAATCAGACTCATTCTGGTCCACTCCCCTGTGGCGAACTAGATTGACCCAGACCCCCTCAATTTAAGACCTCAAGGTAGAATCATTATATGATATTTATGGGAGCGTCAACTGGAAATGGGTGTTTTCAGCTGTTTTGCTCAAAATCTGCCAGATTTGAGGCCAATCCAACCTTCTTTCAGTCTTCATCCATCCTGCATCTGATAAGCAATGCGGCTGAACAATGGCTTGATGATCCCAATAGACCATGATATAATCCCTTTTCGCCCCACAAGGGTAACGGAATCGTGATTTATATCGAAAGCAAGGTGTTAAAGATGAGCGACTTACTGAAAGCATTCGAAGCCCCGGTCAATGAAAATATTCCGGCTCTGCATTCTGGTGATACCGTCAGTGTGCATGTCAAAATCAAGGAAGGCAACCGCGAGCGTATCCAGGAGTTTAAGGGTATTGTGATTTATACTCATAACCGTGGAAACGATTCCTCCTTCACCGTCCGCCGTGTGGCAGCCAATGGTGTCGGTGTGGAGCGCACCTTTCTCACCCGCAGCCCGCGCATTGACAAGGTGGTTGTTGAGCGCCGCGCCAGGGTGCGCCGCTCACGCCTCTATTTCCTGCGCGAGCGTTCAGGCAAGAGCGCACGCCTCAAGCAGAAATTCAACTAGTTCCCTGTACCTGCATTTCAGGGTGCAACCCGCAACTGGTTGCGCCTTTATTTCTTTAAATTACCCTTGTCGAGAGGTCCAATGAGAACACCTGTCATCGGCATCACCAGCAGCCAACAAGGCATCCAGCCTGAACCCGGTGGTTCATATGTACACTACTGCAATGCAGTGAGGAACCTGGGCGGAGAGCCGCATATCATCGGGTTGGACCAGCCGCTGGAGGAGCTGGATGCGTTGGTTGCCAGCCTCGATGGGCTCATCCTTTCTGGCGGTGGTGATGTTCAGACCCGCCTTTATCAAGGGGATGAAACACAGCCGGTTGAAGACGTCTTGAAAGACCGCGACACCCTCGAACTGGGATTGATCAACAAGGTTCTGGCTGCTGATCTGCCGCTGATGGGAATTTGCCGCGGATTGCAGGTGTTGAACGTCGCCCTGGGCGGCAAACTGATCACCCATATTCCCACCCAATTTCCCACAACCATTCAGCACAGCAATCCTTATCCCCAAAATCCGCGGGAGATGATCGCCCACGAAGTGGCGTTTGAATCCGGCAGCCGCCTTGCAGCGATCTACAATATCGGTCAGGTGCAGGTCAACAGCCGNNCTTGAAGTGCCGGATGCGCGTTTCGTTCTGGGGGTGCAGTGGCACCCGGAGAACCTGCAAGCCATTCCGGCGCATCAACGTCTGTTCAAGGCGTTCATCACCGCCTGCGGGGTGTAAAATTAACCCATGGCTGTCCAATCCATTGGCGTATTTGATTCCGGCGTGGGTGGGCTTTCAGTACTGCGCGAGGTTCGCGCGCTTCTGCCCGCCCAGTCGGTGATCTACTTCGGTGACCAGGCGCATGTACCCTACGGTGCCCGCTCGCTGGAAGAAGTGCGCTCCTTTTCCCACTCCGTGGTGAACTTCCTGCTGGGGCAGGGTGCAGGCATGATCGTGGTTGCCTGCAACACCGCCTCGGCGGCGGCACTGCACAGCCTGCGTGAAGCCTTCCCCCGGGTCCCCTTCGTGGGCATGGAGCCTGCGGTCAAGCCCGCTGCCGAGCAGACCCGCTCTGGCGTGGTGGGGGTACTGGCGACTGTGGCCACCTTCCAGGGGGCACTCTACGCTTCGGTAGTGGAACGCTTTGCGCATGGGGTCACCCTGCTGCAAAACCCCTGCCCTGGACTGGTTTCGCAGATCGAAAAAGGGGATCTGGAAGGCGCAGAAACCCGCAAAATCCTTGAACGCGCCCTGCATCCGATGCTCGAAAAGGGCATTGATACCGTTGTGCTCGGCTGCACGCATTATCCCTTCGTCATTCCCCTCATTGAAGAGATCACCGGACCTGACGTGCGGGTGATCGACCCGGCGCCTGCGGTCGCCCGTCAAACGCGGCACGTATTGCAGGCAAATGCCCTCGTTTCAGAAGATTCCCTGCCCGTCGAACCGCGCTTCTATACATCAGGTTCCCCCCAATCCTTCTCCGCATTGATCCAGCAGTTACTGGGAGAAACCCATCCAGTGCACCAGGCGACCTGGCAGTCTGACGGTTCTGTTCTGGCAATGGATTGATCGGTGAGATTCCTGCAACAATATCCCAACCATACAAGGAGCATTTCATGCCCAAGATCGATCTGGATTTAAATCCCGTGGATCACATCACCGCGGACGCCATCGGCAAGCCAGGCGAACGTGTATTCTTCCTTCAGGCAGTGTCAGGAATGCAAACGGTTACCCTCCTGATCGAAAAGCTGCAGATCCAATCACTGGCGACAGGTGTGGCTGAATTCTTCGATGAACTGCTGCGGCATTACCCGGACCTGCCGGCATTCTCTGAAAATTTCGAGGAGGAAAGAATGCACATCCAACCCCCGGTAATGCCCCTTTTCAGGGTGGGCAGCCTGGGGCTGGCATATGATGCCGAAAGTGACCGCGCAATTCTGGTGGCGCATGAGATCCTGGGTGCGGGACAGGAACCTGAAGATGTCAGCGAGATTCGTTTTTGGTGCACCCGCAAGCAGTTGGCTGATCTGGCAAATTGGGGAAGCGAGGTGACCAGCCGCGGGCGCCAGATCTGCCCGCTTTGCGGACAGCCCATGGATCCCGCAGGGCATCTCTGCCCCAAGAAGAACGGTCATTCCCATTGATGGAGGGTGCCGTGCTTGATCCGTCCGCTGAATCCGATACGGATGTGCTTTCACGCGGTGAAATGCAGATCGTGGGTCACTTTGTGCACGGCAGCAACTACACTTTCCTCGCCAACCTGAAATTGGGAAGCAGGCAAGTCCAGGCAGTTTACAAACCTATCCGCGGTGAGAATCCCCTGTGGGATTTTCCCAATCGCACCCTCGCCAAACGTGAAGTCGCCGCTTTTGAGCTGAGCGAATGGCTGGGATGGCATCTCGTACCTCCCACCGTATTCCGACGCAGCGCCTCTCTGGGTGCAGGCTCGCTGCAGCTCTTCATCGAACATGATCCCAACCGTCATTACTTTACATTGACCCAATCCGAGATCCAGCTTCTCAAACCCGTGGCGCTCTTTGATGTGATCGTCAACAATGCTGACCGCAAGGGCAGTCATTTGATCTTTGATTCTCTTGACCGGATGTGGTGCATCGATCACGGTCTTTGCTTCAATCGAGAGGAAAAACTGCGCACCGTCATCTGGGATTTTGCGGGAGAGCCCATTCCCTTATCCCTGCTGGAGGACCTCTCCCGTGCCCGTGCGCCTTTAATCCGCGGTGGCGAGCTTTTCAACCGCCTGCATTCCTACCTGTCCATTGCCGAGATCCAGGCACTGGAGAAGAGAATCTCAGCGGTCATTGCAGCACCTTATTTTCCATTCCTCCCCCCGGGTCGGCGCGCCATCCCCTACCCACCCCTGTAGCAGGTCCGGCGGTTGCTTACGCGTCTCTGTAAATGATAAAATGAATCACTGGAGGAAATGATGCGCGAATACCATCTTCAGCTGGTGGGTTTTGGCAATGTCGGCAGGGCTTTTGCCCGGCTCCTGGAAAGCAAACGCGAGTGGCTCAAACGCGAGTTTGATTGTGACACCCTCATTGTTGGCATTGCCACAGGCAGTCACGGCATCGCCATCAACCCCCGGGGATTGGACTGGCGGAAAGCAATTGAGCTCCTGGAAAAGGGTCAATCCATCACCCCCCTCTCAGCAGTTACCCCTCCCGTTTCAGCAATCGAGATGATCCACGCCCTGCCGGCGGATTTCATGTTCGAAAACTCACCGGTCAACCACCACTCCGGTCAGCCGGCGCTTGATCACCTGACGGCAGCCCTCGAGGCAGGCATGCATGCCGTCACCGCCAACAAGGGTCCGGTTGTTTACGGTTTTACCGAACTCACCCGACTGGCAGCCCAAAAGAACCGTCGCTTCCTCTTTGAATCCGCCGTCATGGACGGCGCGCCGATCTTCTCCCTTTTCCGCGGACCGCTTCCGGCAGTGGAATTGCGCGGGTTCACGGGCATTCTTAATTCCTGCACCAACCTGCTGCTGGAGATGATGGAAGAGGGAAAATCCTTCGACGAGGCGTTGGAATTCGGCAGGTCGATTGGCATTACCGAAACCGACCCCAGCGCCGATATTGACGGCTGGGATGCTGCGATCAAGGTGGCAGCACTTTCCACCGTTCTGATGGGCATCCCTCTCACCCCCACGCTTGTCGACCGTACCGGCATCCGCGGCATCACCCCCGCAATGATGGCAGAGGCAAAGGCTCAAGGTGAACGCTGGAAACTGGTGTGCAGCGCTCACCGTACAGAGAGCGGCTTGACCGCCAGGGTGGCGCCCGGACGGGTCAAACCCTCCTCGCCGCTCTACAGCATCAACGGCACCAGTTCTTTCGTTCAGTTTGAAACGGACGTGCTGCCCGGGCTGGGCATCCTCGAAAGCAACCCCGGACCAGAGACCACTGCATACGGCTTGCTCGCAGACATGATCAATGCCCTGAGAAATGGCTGAGAGCACCTGCTTTATCGCCCTGGGATCCAACCTGGGAGACCGGCTACAGAACCTGTCTTTTGCCCGCGAGAGACTCTCTGAAAAGGTGAAGATCCTCAAATCCTCCAGCATCTA
>DNOU01000088.1:0-1939 GCA_003501835.1 Anaerolineaceae bacterium
GGCAGACTACGCCTTTCTGCCACCAACCTTGAGCTGGGGATTACCAGCTGGATTCCCGCCCAGATCCAGGAGGAAGGTTCGATCACCGTGCCCGCACGCACATTCAGTGATCTCATCACCACCTTCCCACCAGAAGCCGTGGTGCTTAGCCTGGATATCCGCACCCAGACGTTGAACGTGGTGTGCAATAGTTCGGTGCATGATATCAAAGGCATTGATGCGCAGGATTTCCCGCCGGTACCGGTGCCAGACCTTTCAGAAGGCTCCGATCTGAACCTGGTGGACTTCAAGGAAATGATCCAGCAGGTGGCATTTGCAGCCTCCGCGGATGAAGCCCGTCCTGTGCTGCAGGGCGTCAAACTGGAAGGCTCTGAAAATCAGATCACCATGGCAGCCACGGATGGTTTTCGTATTTCGGTCCGCAAGGAAATGCTGGCCAACCCCGCCCGTCAGAATTTTTCGATCATCATTCCTGCCCGTGCAATGAACGAATTGGCGCGTATCTCAGGCGATGAGGACAAAACGGTGACCATGGTCATCCCGCACGGACGCGGACAGGTCATCTTCCACCTCAAAAATGCTGAACTCGTTTCACAGCTCATTGACGGCAACTTCCCCGATTACCGTGCCATCATTCCGCGGTCATACAAAACCCGGGCTCTGGTTTCGACTCCCGCCTTCCTTAAAGCCTGCAAACAGGCTGAGATCATCGCCCGCGAAGGCAACAATGTGGTCCGCCTGAACATCCTGCCCCAGGAAGGTGGACCCGGAAAGATCGAGATCAACGCCCAGACGGAAGAGACCGGCAAGAGCGATATTCAAATTGAATCCGCCATTGAAGGCAACGGTCTGCTGATCGCCTTTAACGTGCGTTTCCTGCGCGAAGTGCTCGAGGTGGTGGGTACGCCCAACATCACCCTCGAAGTCAATGCCAACAACACCCCGGGTGTCATCCGGCCGGTGGGCAACGACGATTTTGTGCATGTGATCATGCCCATGCACCTTGGCTGACCCTCCTCTCCTTCAACGCCACTTCCCCTCTCTCACAAGGAGAGGGGAAATTCTATCCTCTGCCATCGCGAATTATTTCTAGAAATAATTAGGGTTTCACTATGGACTTCCCACCCAATTCCACCGAACGTCTGCTCACCATCACCCTGGCACTGACCCAGTACCCCATCCTGGCGCCGCGCATCCGCGCCTGCATGCGCCGGGAGTTGTTTGAACGCCAGATCATCAACCGCAAAGATTTTGAAGCCCAGGTGACCGAGGAAGCCATCCAGACGCAGCGCCTGGAGGGTATGGACAAACCCCTGCTGCAGGAATCATCTGAATTGTGGAGCATCCGCCTGGCAGCCATCCGCGAGCATATGACCGACCTGATCTTCAGCCAGCACCTTTCGTTCGAAGTGCTTGAGGATCTGATCAGCAGCGTGCTCTCGGAGCGCGGAGTGAACAGCGATGATCTGAAACTTGCCATCAACCCCGAACTGGCGCCCCTTGACCTGGTCTTTGAACAGGCGCTGACCATTGAATCTTTGCCGCCGGGAGAGCGGGAAAAAATGGAAGCCCGGTACGAGGAATCGAAGGTGGTGCTCATTCGCAATATGATCAGTGATCAGCTGCGTTATGTGAATATTGCCAAGGAGTGGTTCACCATCCCCGACCTGGCAGAGATCCGCCGGCGTAAGATCGGCAGCGGTAAGATCGGCGGCAAGGCAGCGGGGATGCTGCTGGCACAGCACATTCTCAAGAACGACCGCTCTCTGACCTTTGTGGATCACCTGCGAACGCCCGAGTCCTATTTCATCGGATCTGATGAACTGTACAACTTCATGGCGATCAACAACCTGTTTCTGTGGAATGACCAGAAATACAAGTCTGAAGACGAGATGCGCGCAGAATACCCCGAGATCGAAAGACAATTTGTCAGCGGGTC
>DNOU01000088.1:1977-5096 GCA_003501835.1 Anaerolineaceae bacterium
TGCCCCAACCAGGGGAACCTGGACGAGAACCTGCGCCAGCTCACGCAATCGATTGCCCGGATTTACTGCTCCACTCTCAACCCCAATGCACTGCTTTACCGCCGCAGCCGGGGGCTCCTGGACTACGACGAACGCATGGCCATCCTGATCCAGGTGGTGGAAGGCGAGAAATTCCAACATTTCTTCATGCCGCACGCCGCCGGGGTGGCTTTCAGCCGCAACCTGTACCGCTGGGCACCTCAAATTCGGGCTGAGGACGGATTTGTCCGCCTGGTATGGGGGCTGGGGACGCGCGCGGTCGACCGTGTAGGCAACGACTATCCACGCCTGATCGCACTCAGCCACCCGCTGCTGCGTCCTTCCACCGATGCCAGGGAAGTGGTGCGTTATTCGCAGCAATTTGTTGACCTGATTGACCTGGATGAAAATGCCTTCCGCACCCTGCCTGTGCATGAGGTGCTGGATGCAGATTATCCACCCCTGCGCTACCTTGCCCAGGTCGATGAGGACGGTTACTTTGTGAGTCTGCGGAGTGCCATACTGGGACAGGAACAGAACAAACTGGTGCTGACCTTTGATGAAATGCTCAGTCGGACACCTTTTGCTGAATGGATGCGCAGCACGCTCAAAGTACTTGAAACAACCTACCATGCCCCTGTGGACGTGGAATTCACCGCCCAGATCAACAGCGACCGGTCAGGCGGCGTCAATCTATCGCTCACCATCCTGCAGTGCCGCCCGCAAAGCCAGCTGCAACAAACCGAGTCCGAAAGCCTGCCCTCCACCCTGTCAAAGGAAGACATCATCTTCTCCACCGAGTTCATGGTGCCGCAGGGGCACCTGGACCAGATCCATTACGTGGTCTATGTTGACTCAAGGGGATATTTCAGCCTGCCGACACAGGCAGACCGTACCAGCCTGGCGCGCACCATTGGAAAGTTGAACGCCGCCATGGCGAATGAACAGTTCATCTGCATCGGTCCGGGCAGATGGGGTAGCGCCAACTCTGACCTGGGGGTGCCCATCGCTTACGGCGATATTTATCACACGCGTGCCTTGGTCGAGCTCGCCGGTGAAGGATACGGGCTGCCCCCCGAACCCAGCCTGGGCACGCATTTCTTCCAGGACCTGCTGGAATCACAGATCTACCCCCTGGCAATCCAGCTCGACGATTCGAGATCGCAATTCAACAATGAGTTCTTCACCGAGTCCCCCAACCGCCTGCTGGAATGGCTGCCGGATGCCGGGTCATTGACGGGAACGCTCAAGGTCATTCGCGTGGAGGACTATGCCCCGCGGTCACACCTCAAGGTGGTGATGAATGATGAAATTGGCAAAGCGGTGGCGTTTCTGGTCAGAGATTAGGTAAAAAAGGGATGAAAAAGAGGATGGGACATCCCATCCTCCTGTATTTTTTGCTTGAGCTTCCGACCTTGCTTACTGCCGGGGTTCTTCCGGGTTCGGCTCTTCGGATCCGGGCAGGTCTGGTGAATCAATGGAAGATTCAGGTTCAGACAATTCCTCCTCTTCTTCCTCCTCAAGATTTCTGGCTTCGCCTTCCTCTTCTTCCAGGTCCTCCTCGTCTTCTTCTCCTTCTTCGTCCTCCGCTTCCTCTTCAGCCTCCTCTTCATCGGTGATGAAGCGATAGATCAGGTAGAAGTTCAACAGGAAGAACAGGAAGAGCACACCTTCAACGAGATAATCTGCCATGCCGTTCTGAACGAGGAACACGCCCACCGCATTCACGATGGTGTGATACAGGATTGCCAACAGGAACCACCAGAAACTGTGCTCCACCACAGCCTTCCAAACCAGTATCGAGAGTAGGATTTGCGTGGAGAGCGCAATGATCCTTTCCAGTCCGGGCAAAAGACCGGTGTAGAAAGGCTGCCCCCAGAATGCGGCAATCTGTTGGAGCATGTTTTGCACGGTCGCCATGGAGGTTCCGCTGGCAATCTGGTGTCCGGCATTGTAGAAGAGCACGGTAAACAGGGAGATACCGGTTCCCAGAACCGCCAGGATGATGGCTTCAGCACCACCATGCCCCACACCCAGCCCAAGAGCAGAACCCCAGGGTTTGCCCCTGTCGCGCAGCACTTTGAAACCCACCCAGCGGGCAGTCTCTTCACATAAACCTGCCAGCAGTCCTGTGATTAAGCCGTTGACCAGCGGGATCCAGTTCGCAGGGGGGATGGGCAGTGTTCCATTGGAGAAGAGGGCGTTCACACCGGCCAATGCGGGGATATGCACCACCTGTGAACCAATGAAGGTGATCACACCCGTCAGCACCACCCACCAGGAGACGTGGAAGCGCCTTACCACTACAAACGCCAGGAAGATGGGAAGGCCAATCATAACAATGAGGGAAAGCACGTAGCCAGCCAGGAGAGCCCAATTGATCATCAGTCCACCTCAGGATGAAATTTGAAACAAAACCATCGCTGTTCAAGTATAAACGCCAATCGGCGTTCTGACCATAAAACGGTCTTGTTTTTGGTTGAGATGCGGTCATGTTTCACGTGAAACACCTCTTTCCCCCTGTTTGGCATGTTTCACGTGAAACAATCCTATAATTCCTGCCTGCGAAAGATCAGCCACGCCGCCACCAGTGCCGCTGCAATCAGTCCAATGCCGACCCCCAAGCCCCACCAGTTGTCCACTGCCTGGCCTAATCCGACCTTTGCAGCCATGCTGACCACGGCATCTGGCGAGTATTTTCCATAGGTGGGCAGTGAACCGAGGATCCCGGAAAGGATCAAAACACCTGCTGCCCCGCCGGCAGCCACGAACTGGGTACGGGTAAGCGTGCTGAAGAAGAGCGTAACGGCTGAGTAGAAGAGCATGTACTCCAGGATCAGCACATTCATGGCCAAATAGGATCCCCAGGAGAGCGGCTCGAACAAAAAGATGGTATAGCAATACCCCGCCAGGGTTGAGGCAGCCAATCCAAGGGTGAAAGTGACAGCGACAGCCAGGAATTTTGCCCAGATGAAATTGCCCCGTCCCAGGGGTTTGCTGAGCACCATGGCGGCTGTACCTTTTTCCTTCTCTCCTGCAACGGCACCCATGCCAAAGAGCAGCGCCAGAAGAATACCAAACTGGGTGATATTCTTGATGTA
>DNOU01000088.1:5126-5620 GCA_003501835.1 Anaerolineaceae bacterium
AAACAATTCAGGCATGAATTTAGCCAGCAGCGGTGAAAGCATGCCGAGCGCGGTCAACACCACCACCGTGATCAGCAAACGGTTCGTTCTCCGTTGTTCCAGCAACTCTTTTTTGAATGCGATCCACAGGTTCATGGCTGCACCTTCCCCACACCTGTGAGCTGAATGAAGATGTCCTCCAGAGAAGGACGCACCATCTCGATGCGATTGACCTGAATTCCCGATGCAATGATCTGCTGCATCACAAGCGGTAAGACCTTCAGGGGGTCTTTTGCCTGCACCCTGAGGGTGTTTTCTTTCCCTGTCACAGAACTTACCCCTTCATTCCTTGAAAATATCTCCATCATTTCCGTTTTTCGATTGGCATCCCCGTTGGCAAGCTCCACCTCGAGGGCGGAAACCGCAAAGCGGTTCAAAAGCTCGCTTCTTTCCGCCTGAATGACCATTCGTCCGGCATTGATGATGCCAATGGTATCGCAAATGCGCTCCACATC
>DNOU01000088.1:5694-7343 GCA_003501835.1 Anaerolineaceae bacterium
TGGTAGATCTCACCTGTGAAATCCAGAAATTCGAGCGGCGTCATCCAGCCATAAAAGGCGGATTCTTCCGGCAGGTAGCCAATATTGGTGGCGGGTTTGCCCTGCTGCTGTTCGCTGCTTCCGTTCAAGGTCACTGTGCCCTCATCTGCGCGGGCCAGCCCTGCCAAAATGCGCAAAGTGGTGGTCTTTCCGGCACCATTTGGACCCAGAAAGCCGAAAATCGACCCCTTTTGCACCTGCAGATCCAATCCGTTGAGGGCTTGAACTGAGCCAAAGCGCTTTTTCAAGCTGATAATCTCGATGGCATTCATTCTTCCCTGCCGACGATAAAGTAGAGGATCGATCCCAGGAATTCGCCGACTAAAATGATCAGCACCCACATCCACCTGGGTCCGCGGGTCCTCTCGCGTTTCGCCAGATCCACCAGCGCGGCAATCATCAATGCCAGTTGCAGCACCAGGATGGGAATCAGCAGAGGCAGGAATTCTGCAAATTTATCCAGATTTTCCATCTTTCTACAATCCCTTCTGTTAATAATCTTTGCCAAAATTCCTGGCTGTCTTGATCTTTCGTTAGTCTGCGGCTTTTCACAGTTTTGAATACAAAATCACATGGAAAAGGGGCTTCGAGGGAGGGGTTCTCGCTCCTCCCTCACCAGTCTCCAGCCTACTCGGTGGCGGGTTTGCTGTCAGGGGGGATCTTTGCCTGACCGAGAGAGATCAAACCGCTCAATCCGCCAAGATTCATGGTATCCACCGCGCTGCTGGGGACGATGACCAGCGAGCCTTTGTCCTTCATGCCCTCAAAGAGCATATTCATGGCGCGCAGGTGTAAAGCAGTAGGATTGTTTGTATAGGCTTCAGCTGCCTGGGCAAAGCTCGATGAGATTTGCATTTCCGATTCGCCCAGGATCAGGCGTGCCTGGCGTTCGCGTTCAGCCTGTGCCTGCCGGCTCATGGCATTTTCCAGGTCAATGGGGATAATCACATCCCGGATCTCCACAGACTGCACGGTAATGCCCCAGGGAGTGGTGCGCTCATCAATGATGTGCTGCAGATCGGCATCCATTTTCGCCCTTCCCACCAGGATATCGGCGAGCGTCATTTGCCCGATAACCTCGCGCAAGGCTGTCTGGGATGCCCAGGCAATGGCTGTGCGGTAATCCTCCACCTCCAGGGCAGCCTTTTCAGCATCCCACACCACCCAGAAGAGCACCGCATCCACGTTCACCGGCACAGTATCCCGGGTGAGGGTCTTCTCCGCCGAAAAAGGGGTCACCATCACGCGTTGATCGATCCACAGCGGAACCGTGTCAATGATGGGTACAATCATAAAGAAACCAGGTCCCTTGAGTCCGTGAAAACGTCCCATGCGCAGCACCACACCCTTTTCCCACTGCCGCGCCACTTTGATGGCAAACAAAAAGTAAAAACCAATGAGCATGATGGGGATGACCACCAGGAGAATGGTGGTGTCCTGGATCTTCAAGGTATCCATGTAAATGGCTATACCCACCGCAATCAGCATGATGACAATGAAAACAAATATCGCAATGCCGCTCAAGTGCTGATCTTCGAGGTTTTGCCCCCTCGGTTTGATCAAAGCACTGAATGGGGACATATTCTGGTCGTCAACCTGTGAATCTGATG
>DNOU01000088.1:7364-10393 GCA_003501835.1 Anaerolineaceae bacterium
CGTGCCAGCGCTCCAAGCGCCCTCTTGATCTTTACCTCGAGCGTGGCTTCCTGGATCTTCCGCTCCAGGTTTTCGGGACCAGGTTCAAGCAGATAGGTTCCCCGGCCCTGTTGCGTGGAGATCAAACCCGCATCGTCAAGCATCCGGTATGCCCTTGCAACTGTGTTGAAATTCACCCTGATCTCCGCGGCCAGCTGCCGTACCGTTGGCAGCTGATCTCCAGGGAGGAGTTGACCACTGGCAGCCAGTTTCTGGATCTGCTCCACGATTTGCAGATAGATGGGAATTCCCGAGTGAAAATCAAGAACAAGATGAATTGACTTCACATTTCTCCCTCCCCATTATTGTATCATTGTATTATTGTACTAATTGTATACCAATAAATGAAAATGTCAAGGGCTTGACTGAATCTCCGGGGATCTTCTGCGAGCCGAATGAGCAATTCAATATTTGGACAGTCCTTTTCAGACAATATTGACATCTCCCTCTTTATCGTTTAGTATCTGTTTAAATTCTTATGGTGACTGGTCGAATCTTTGAACGCAGAACCATTTCTCCACCCTGTTTTGCCTTTTTTCCGGAAGAAAAAGCAGGTGAGTCTCCTGCCTTTTTGGCCACCCAGCCTTCACCTTCCTGCCCAAGAGATTCGACTATTCAGCCGCTTTCGGTTGCCTTCATATACCCCTGAGCAACGCTGATCCTTCTCAGGCAATCAAACCATTCGATAGCGGCTGAAAAGCCGCTTTCTGATTCCTGGAGGAACGAATGACCAAAACCGTAATCACTGCCGCCATTGGTGAATGCGTTCATGTGGCAGGAATTTCCAACTTCCTCCGCCTGGCAGAATCTGCAGGTTGGCGAACCGTTTTCCTGGGACCTGCTGTTCCCATCCAGCAGGTGATCGAAGCAGCGATTCGGGAAAAAGCCGACCTGGTGGGAGTTTCCTACCGATTGACCCCGGAAAACGGTGAGCTGCTGCTGGCGGAATTTGCAGAAGCAGCCGATGAACTGCACAGCCGCGGCGTGCGTTTTGCCTTCGGAGGCACGCCGCCAGTGGCGGAAAAAGCTGCCAGACTTGGGTTCTTCGAGAAAGTTTTCTCCGGTGGTGAACCTGCTGATGAAGTGCTGGCATATCTGAAGGAGGATTTCTCAGTTGCCCGGCAGGACATTTCATACCCTCAAACCACCATCGAACGAATCCACTGGAAGTCTCCCTACCCACTGCTGCGGCATCACTTCGGCCTGCCCGATCTGGAATCGACCCGCCTGGGGATCGAAAAGATCGCCGAAGCCAAAGCCCTGGATGTAATCTCACTGGGGGTTGACCAGGATGCCCAGGAAAATTTCTTCCACCCCGAACGGCAGGACCCCCGCCGCAAAGGTGCTGGAGGTGTGCCGGTTCGTTCAGCGGAGGATTACCGCCTGCTCTACGAGGCCAGCCGAAGGGGTAATTTTCCTCTCATGCGCACATACTCGGGCACAGATGATTTCATCCGCCAGGCAGAGGTTTTCACTGAGACCATCCACAACGCCTGGTGCGCTATCCCTCTTTTCTGGTTCAACCAAATGGACGGCAGGGGTCCCTGGGATCTGGAAGGCTCGATCCGGGAGCACCAGCAGGTGATGAGATGGTACGGCGGTCGCGGCATCCCCGTGGAGCTGAATGAACCCCATCACTGGGGGATGCGCGATGCTCCAGATACAGTCTATGTTGCATCTGCCTATCTGGCAGCTCACAACGCCAAAGCCATGGGGGTGCAGCACTATATCGCGCAAATGATGTTCAACAGCCCGCCTGGTCTCTCTGATGCCATGGACCTGGCGAAGATGCTCGCCATCCTTAAGTTGATTGAGCCGTTGGAGGATGGGACCTTTAAGACATACCGTCAAACCCGCACCGGACTCCTGAGCTATCCCCTGGATCCGGCCGCAGCCCGCGCCCACCTTGCGGTGAGCATTCACGTGCAGATGGCACTTCATCCCCACATCGTGCATATCGTCGGACACACCGAGGCGCACCACGCTGCCACAGCGGAGGATGTGATTGAAGCCAGCGGCTTGGCACGTACTGCCATTGAACACGCCCTGAAAGGCTCCCCGGAAATGACCGCAGACCCGCAGGTGATGCAGCGGGCCGAGGAACTGGCGCAGGAAACGCGCATCACGCTCGATGCCATCAGGTCTCTCGCCTCACCTGGTGTGGAAGATCCATTGTCAGACCCTGCCACTCTGACCGCTGCCGTCAAATGCGGGCTGCTGGATGCCCCGCAGTTGATCAACAATCCCTTCGGTCTGGGTCAGATCCATACACAGATCATNNAAGTACACAGTGATCGGCGCAGGTCACGGCGGAAAAGCCATGGCAGCGCATCTCGCCTTGATGGGATTTCCCACCACGCTTTACAATCGCACCCCCGAACACATTGCCGCCATCAAAGAACTGGGAGTCATCGACCTGGAAAGCAACGATGGTACCCTCAAGGGATTTGGACATCTGGAAAAAGTGACCTCAAACATGGAGGAGGCCCTGGAGGAGGCGAAGGTAATCAACGTGGTGGTACCTTCCTCGGCTCATGCCGATATTGCCAGGGCGAGCGCGCCTTTCCTGAAAGATGGTCAGATCGTGGTGCTGCACCCGGGACGCACCTGCGGGGCAATCGAATTTTCCAAAGTGATCCGGGAGAATGGATGCACCGCGGACGTGACCATAGCCGAGGCGGAAACTTTCATTTACGCCTCCCGCTCCGATGGTCCCGCCCAGGCGCGTATCTTCCGCATAAAAGAAGCGGTGCCCCTGGCAGCCCTGCCTGCCACACGCAACCGCCTGGTGTTGGATACCCTGCGTGAAGCCTACCCCGAATTCATTGATGGAGGAAATGTGCTACAGACCGGGTTGAACAACATGGGTGCGATATTCCACCCTGCCCTCACCCTGCTCAACGCAGGCTGGATCGAATCCACTCACGGCGACTACCAGTTCTATATTGACGGAGTGACCCCCTCCGTCTCGCGCGTGCTCGAAGCCCTCG
>DNOU01000141.1:0-339 GCA_003501835.1 Anaerolineaceae bacterium
GCATCGCCTGACTTGCTGATGCCGATCACAATCCGGCCGAAGCGCTCGCGCATGTCCTTCAGGCTGGTGGTGAGAGCCAGGATGGCCATGATTTCGGAAGCGACGGTGATATCAAATCCGGTCTCGCGGGTGAAACCTTTCTCTTCAGGTCCTTCGCCGATGGTGATACCGCGCAGAAAGCGGTCAGAGGTGTCCATGACCCGTCGCCAGGTGATGGTTGCGGGGTCAATATCCAGGCGGCACAGGCGCACGCGGTCTCCGGCGCTCAATTCATCTGGATCCGTAACTTTGATTCCCAGTTTCTCCAGGCGTGCCCGCATACCGCGCGTGAAATGCCGC
>DNOU01000141.1:345-520 GCA_003501835.1 Anaerolineaceae bacterium
CGGTGATGGCGTGGATGTCTCCGGTCAAATGCAGGTTGAATTCCTCCATCGGCACCACCTGCGAGTAACCTCCGCCCGCAGCCCCACCCTTGATGCCAAAAGTCGGACCCTGTGAAGGCTGGCGGATACAGGTAAACACGCGTTTGCCCAGATGAGCACCCAGTGCCTGGCTCAA
>DNOU01000141.1:602-1174 GCA_003501835.1 Anaerolineaceae bacterium
TATTGCTCAATTTCTTCCGGCAGCAGCCCCAGCTCTTCTGCAACCTGTGTAATGGGTTTGAGCACCGCTGCCTGGGCAATTTCAATATCACTCGGAACAGGATTCTTGCGTACAAGAGGGGTGGCCTGGAACGGCTTTGAACCTGAATTCTTTTGAGTCTCTGTCATGGATACTCTCCTTCGATATTCGATGCTCAGATTAAAGACCAAAATAGGCAGAAAATCAAGCGAAGGGTGTGCAGATTGATCCGCAATTCGGCTTCCCCCCTGGTATTCCAAAGTATTCATGGAATATTCTGAATTGAATATGCTATAATGCAGCATGTAGGACGTAAATCTGCCGTACCCTAAAGGAGGATTAACATGGCGGAAATGGCTTATTGCATGAAGGAAAAGAAGAAACAGCCGATGGTGAATGTCGAAACCGTCACCATGAAAAATGGCCGCAAGGCGTTGAAAGGCAAATGCGCTGTTTGTGGAACCGGAATGTACAAAATCCTTGGCAAGTAAGATCATCGCATGAGAAATCCGCACCCGAAAGAGTGCGGATTTGTTTTTAATCAACCGAAACCA
>DNOU01000141.1:1258-5494 GCA_003501835.1 Anaerolineaceae bacterium
GTTCATGCGTACGACCTCGTATTTAAGTTGCGAAACGGGTAAAATCAATGTATGAATGTGCATTCCCATCGTCCAGATGCTGACAGGTTGAGTATCATCACTGCCATGGTACTGCTGGCATATGCTCTGACTGCCTTCGTCAGGATCCCCGATCAAAATATCTCCCTCCAGCTTCCAGGTTTTCTGCTCGAGTTCAAAGTAAATCTGAATACGATCATTTCGCTCCTGGTGGCAGTGCTGGCAGCCTCGGGAACGGAATGGCTTCTCTCCACGCACCCGCATTCATCAAAGGAAAATCGGATTTACCACTGGCTCCTTCCGGCTCTGACTGCAATGGTGATTGGTGTACCGCTTGGCACCATGCAGATTGGCATCCCCTGGTGGGTGATCTTTACCCTGGGAGGAATACTGTTCAGCCTGGTACTGACCTCGGAATATATCTCGCTGGATCCAGGCGATGAGCGTTACTCACTGGCAGTCATTGGCTTGACCGCAGTAGCGTTGGCGTTGCTGCTCATCCTGATGATCTCCTTGCGCGGCAGCGGTTTCCGCCTCTTCATGATCCTTGCCGCGATCATCCCTTCCACCGCACTGATCAGCGCACGCTGCATATCACTTCGCCTCAATGGCCGATGGTCACTTGCCTGGGCCGGGGTGGTCACCCTGGTCACTGCACAGCTTTCAGTTGCGCTTTATTATCTGCCCCTTTCTCCCGTGCGGTATGGACTCATCCTGATCGGATTTGTCTATGGTTTGATCACGCTTGTTGGTGCCTTGGAAGAAGCTCAACCGAAGCCCAGGCTCTGGGTTGAGCCGTTAGCCATGACAGGAACCCTGATCCTCCTTGCCTTTATTGTCCATTAAGATTTATGATTCATCCTTGTGAAACCGTTTCCTTATTGCGGTGTTTTATTATTTGTCGGGAAAAGGAAAAACTGAATCATGGCTTTGAAAATCTTTGAAATTGCCCTTCTGTCCTATCTCATAGGGGCGCTTCCGGTGGGTTGGATCATCGTCAAGGTGTTTACCGGCCGGGATGTGCGTGAAGTGGGCAGCGGCAGGGTGGGCGGTACCAATGTCATGCGCGCTGCCGGGTTCATTCCTGGATTAATGACAGCCGCCCTGGATATTGGCAAGGGCATCCTGGCAGGCATGGTGGCGGTGTGGCTGATGCCGGGCAACACCTGGGTCAAGTTCGTGGCGGTGACATTGGCTGTGGTGGGTCAGATCTTTTCAATTTTTTTGGTGGAAAAGCGCGCTGACGGAAAATGGCACCTGCGAGGAGGAGCCGGGGGATCCACCACGCTGGGCGGAGCCATCGCCCTTTGGCCTGGAAGCCTGGTCATCCTTGTTCCCCTGGTCGTATTGGTCTATGTGGTGGTGGGCTACGCCTCAGTGACCACCATCAGCATTGCCTTTTTTTCCTTAATTCTCTTTGGATGCCGGGCGTTATACGGTTCAGGCTCCTGGGTCCATGTTCTTTACGGCGTGCTCAGCCTGTTTATCGTGGTGCACGCCCTTGCTCCGAATATCGCGAGGTTGAAAGCTGGCACAGAGCGCGTGGTCGGCTTGCGAGCCTGGCTGCTCAAAAAGAAATCCAGCCAATAAAAAANNCCCAGCTGTGCCATTGCTTCGCGGCCAGGCTTCCCGGTTTTGACATCCCAACCCAGGGCAGCGAAGTAATTGTCGCCCAGGGCTTCGCTATCCACTGTAACATTAGCGTTCGGTCCGGAAGTCTGTGCAGGTTTGCCAACGCTACGTGCAGGGATTTCAAAGTCCTTGCGTGTCAGACCTTCACGTATATTGAAAGCCTGGCGAAGGGTCAGGATACGAATCGAGGCGGCCTGCAATGATTGCATATCAAAACCAGTCACGGCTGCAATCATCGGGAATACCTGTTCAGCACCGCCGACATAAGACATGAAGAAGCAGAATCCGCCAGCATTTAAAAGCTCGGTGAAAGCAGTTGCCTGAACATCACCAGGACCGGTACCTTCCCAGACGTATTTTTCTGGACCCATCTGGCCCTGTAACATCCCGACACCGCCCTTGACGTGGCGGGCAGGCGTAGGATCAAATTGGTAGGTGCGAGCCAGGCCGGGACCAAGTTTCGGATCATGCATCGGCAGTTCAACGCCGCGCACGGTTTGCAGGTACTCATGACCTTTTTCCAGACGGTCGGCAGCGCCCCGAGAACCGAGCGCCAGGATTGCTCCAAAACCCTTGCCGTCTGCAATCGCCTGCGTGGCAGCGACGATGGCTTTGCCGTTTCCCCAGGTGAGTTCCAATCCATCAGTTTCTTCGCTGGTCAGCACTTTGTTCTCGTAGCATTCAATTGCCCAGGCTACTGTTGCGCCCGTGCTGATGGAATCCATTCCAGCCCGGTTGCAGATTTCGTTGGCAGCCAGGATGGATTCGGCATCGGTGTTCCCGCTCAGCACGCCAAAAGAAGCCAGGGTTTCGTACTCGGGCCGTTCGGTCTCACCAATCGGGAATTCACCCGAGTCGACATCGAACTCAGAACCGCAGCCCAGAGGGCATGTAACACAGGCATACGGCTTGCCGTGATATTTGGTGCTGATGGTGATGCCGTTCAATTCAGCGACCTGATCGGCCGCGAAAGAATCCACGCCCACGCCGCCCCAGTTCTTGACGGGTGAATCACCATTGAATGCTGAATCGGGGGTGAGGAAACCTGTTCCACCGGCTTTAAATCCAGGAGTGAAGGGGCTCACTTTCATCCCAGCGCGCATGGCGGCATTCGCCTCTTTCACTTTCACCGGGTCGGCAACACTGATCTTGCTGGTACCGCGGGCTGCCACAGCTTTGAGGTTCTTGGAACCCATCACGGCACCCGGTCCACCACGCCCTGCAGCACGATGGCCATCGTTCATTACACAGGCCAGCATGGAGAGGTGTTCTCCGGCAGGTCCGATCACCGCTGCACGCAGTTTCGGCTCGCCAGTTTCTTCTTCCAGGGCTTTCTGGGTCTCCTTCGAATCCAGCCCCCAAAGCTTTGAAGCGTCGCGCAACTCAGCTTTGCCATCCTGGAGCCAGATGTAGACCGGCTTGGGCGAAATTCCGCTCACGAATACTGCATCATACCCGGCTTTCTTCATTTCGGTTCCGAAGAAACCGCCTGAGCTGGCATCGTTCCAGGTTCCCGAGACGGGCGACTTGCATACCACTGCATAGCGGCCGCTGAAATGAGATTCGGTGCCGGTGACTGGACCAGTAACGAACCCCAGGACATTATCTGGGCCAAGTGCATCCACACCCGGTTTCATCATGCTGTACAGAACCCGTGCTCCAATCCCATAGCCGCCAATAAAATTGCGGGCCATTTCCTCAGTCAGGGGCTCATCACGCAGCGTTCCCTTGGTTAAGTCTACAAAAAGCATCTTGCCAGCGTACCCATTCATTTAAGGTCTCCTCTTTAAAAGCATCCATCTGATAGGTTGAATTTGGCAGAAGAACTCTTTTGCAAACGTTCAAACGAAACAGCAATTCAAATTTTCCTGGTGGAAGGTCCTCCTTATATTCAATTGATCACAAACTTTGATGGATATGATTATATACATTTCTGTATTTTTGTATAGAGGAATATCCATTTAGATTTCTTTAACAGGCATGTCAAAAAATCAATGCCCGATTATTTTGCTGGTGTCATCCATTTTATAAAGCGTTTCGTTACTTTGTGTTTGACGCAAAACTCAACTCAGGCAACTTCTTCCTCATTATTTTGCATCTTTTCGCCTTCTTCTGCCGTCAGGTGTCGGTAAAGGAACAAAAGGTTGCGTTTATGCAAATCTTCAGCCAACCCTCCCAGGTTGACGCGGCTCTTGCCGCAGGATTCCACATCCACTTCAGCCAATGCTTCCAACGGATTCTTCTTACGGGCAGCAATTCTGACTGCTTTCCGGGTTGCGTTGATATAGGCAAGATTTTCACGCACCGCTTCTTCGATCTCACCGCGGAGGATAATATCACCATGTCCCTGAATGATATTTTCCAATCCCATTTTACCGATTTGTTTGATCGAAGCGACCATCTCGTCAGGATCGCCGTCGATGAAGTAAGGCAGCGGCATGAAGGCATCCCCGGCAAATAACACCCGATCTTCCTCAACGAGCACCATAATACCATCCGCAGAATGACCTGGCATTGGCGAAAGGATAAGAGTCTTTTTACCAGCCCGCAGGCTAACCGTACCGTTGTTGAATGTCATGTGCGGTA
>DNOU01000218.1:0-6373 GCA_003501835.1 Anaerolineaceae bacterium
CCTCCTAAAAGTGATTTTTCGTAACCATCGACCCTCAGGCCTATCAAAAAACCGTAGCCCCAGGGACTACGGTGCTCGTTAGTAGCGGGGAGTGGATTCGAACCACTGACCTCCGGGTTATGAGCCCGACGAGCTGCCACTGCTCTACCCCGCATCAAGTGTACGAATATTACCACCATCAAATCCTGACGTCAAGCCTTGCCTTGGTCTTGGCCTTTACCCCCCTGTATTCATGCCCTATCGGGTACAATTGAGCCATTCTCAAATAGAGGTGCTCCATGGCGCAAGAACAATTCCCCGGCAATTCACAAAACCTCCGCAAAAGAGTCTTTCGAGACGGTTTGCCGTGGAAATTGATCCAGGATTTCCTGCTCATCCTGCTGGGTGCGCTGATCCAGGCGTTCGCGATGCGTCTGTTCCTGGTACCCGGGCAGCTCGTCAGCGGCGGCATTAGCGGCATTGCTCAGATCGTCAATCACTTTATTCAATTCCCCATTGGCGTGATGGTGTTCCTGGGCAACATTCCCCTGTTCGTTCTGGGCTGGCGCTTTCTGGGTGGAAAACGATTCGCACTCCGCACTGCGGTCTCTGTGGCAGCTTTTTCGCTCTTCACCGACCTGCTGGTGCTTTTCATTCCGGCGCAGGGAGTGACGCACGACAATTTTCTCAACTCGATCTATGGCGCGGTCTTGATGGGGATTGGGCTGGGTATCGTATATCGCGGTAGTGGTACCAGCGGCGGCTCCGATATTCTCGGGCGCATCCTCAACCATCGCTTCGGCATCCCCATTTCCATCGCCTACCTGATGACCGATGCTGTAGTGGTGCTGGCGGGCGGTTTTGCCTTCTCATGGGAAAAGGCGCTCTACGGGGTCGTGGTCATTTACGTCAGCGGACTTGCGGCTGAGATGGTCGCGGAAGGCAGCAGCATTTTCCGCACTGCCCTGATCATTACCGAAAAGCCGGATGAAGTGATACGCGAGATCATGTACACCATGGAGCGCGGGGTGACGATATTGTCCGGTAAGGGGGGATACACCGGAGAGGATCGACCCGTGCTCTACTGTGTGATCACCCGCTCTGAGGTCAACCAGGTTAAGGAACTGATCAAGGAAATTGACCCGGACGCCTTCATGGTCATCGGAGAAGCCCATGAAGCGCTGGGTGAGGGTTTCAAGCCTCTTTAATTCAATCTGCCAGCGTAATGAAGGACCACCCCGGTGATGATGCCCAGTTGACCCATGTGGTAGGTGAGGTGTACCCAGAAGCGGGCATGTGGAATGCGTTTGACGAAGCGGTCAAAGCTGAGAAGTGAGTCGGATGCGAAGAATAGCATTCCGCCTGCTGCAGCCATCCAGGCAGAGGATTGTGTCCATTCCGGGCGGAAGAGGCATAGGATCGTGGAAAGAAGCATGAGGGTCAACGAAGCGAAGTAGACGATGTAAGGGATGAGGAACCGTTTGCTCTTGACCGTGGCGCTGATCCCCGGGCGGATGTATTTCAGCACTTCAGACGCCACCAGACCCACACAAATCGCTGCAAATGCTATCGGCAGGGTAAATTCAAGCGGCTCCTGGTTGAATCCGATCAGGTAACTGACCTGCATTACAAAGAAGGCGGCCATGCCCGGCAGGAAGAATTTAGGGCTGAGCATGAGAAAAACATCTCCCAGCAGGGCAAAAAGCAGACCGATACCGAACCAAATAAACCCATTCTGCCAACCGGTCACTGTCCAGGTCCAGAGAGCGAGAAGCGCCAGGGTGGCTGGCTTTGCGATGTACAGGCGGATCCTCCAACCCTTCCAGGCGGACATCCAATCCAGCAAGGCGAAGATCACCGCACCGATGAAAAAAACGTTGAATGGCTTCATTCTTTGGTTGAATACCCCAGTAAGCGCAGGGAATCAGGGCTGTTGCGCCAGTTCTTGTAGACTTTGACCCGCAGGTCGAGGAATACCTTGCGTCCGCTCATGGATTCAATCTCCTGACGGGCGTGTGTGCCGATCTTTTTCAGCATTTCCGCCTTCTGACCGATGACGATGCCCTTGTGCGATTCCCGTTCGACGAAAATGGTGGCTTCGATATAGGCGTTGGTCTCGTTGCGCTCCTGGTACTGGTCCACGCGCACCGCCAGGCAGTGCGGCACCTCATCACGCAGGTAGATCAACGCTGATTCGCGGATCAGTTCGGCAGCAATATCGCGTTCGTAAAAGTCTGTGATGGTGTCCTGGTCGTAGAAAGCTTCGCCCGGAGGCAGCAGGGAAATCAATCTTGGCAGCAGATTGTCCAAACCGGCACGGGTGAAAGCGCTGATGGTGAACTGCTCCAGGCCTGGAAGCAATTGATCCACTCCTTCGCCGACCTGTTTGAGTTCATCAGCGGAGACAAGGTCGCTCTTCGTCAGGATGGCCAGAGTGGAGGGGCGGTGTTTCATCTCCAACAGGCGCGAAGCGATGAGCTGATCTTCGTTGGTCAGGGGATCAGAGGCATCGATCAACCACAGCGCCACATCGGCATCCTGCAACCCTTCAACTGCCTCGCTGTTCATAAATTCGCCCAGTTTGTGCTGAGCCACATGCAGTCCGGGTGTATCAACGAAGATCATTTGAGCTTCCGGCAGCGAAAGAATTCCCAGCTGGTTGCGCCGGGTGGTCTGTGGTCTGGGGGAAACAGCAGCGATCTTTTGACCAAGCAAGGCGTTGATCAGGGTCGATTTGCCGACGTTTGGTCGTCCGATGACTGCCACGTATCCTGCGCGGTGGAGCTTACTTTCTTGGTTCATTATTTATCTTCAATTTCCACCAGCTGAGCTGCTGGTTCGGGTTTGATGCGGTACTGACGGGAACTGACAATGAAGATTGCCAGGAGTATTAAACCACCACCTGCCAGAACACGCCAATCCACTTTTTCACTCGGGAAAATTGCCCCCGGAAACACCCCCGCAAGAGGGAACAGGCAGGGGATCATGCGGGTGATGGCGGGACCCACCGCGTACAGCAAGGAAAGCCATGCCAGGGTGATGATGCAGGATCCCAGCAGTCCCAGCCAGAGCAAGGCTCCATGGGTGTAGAATTGCGCAGGGAATGTGAGGGGTCCCGCCTCGTGCAGGGTGTTTTCGATCCACAGGAACGAGGAACCCCAAACGAGCCCCAGGAAGAGGAAATTAAACCAGTTTTTGACCAACAACTTTGCCGCCCTCCAGGGTGAGCAGCCAGGCTTTGGTTTTAATGCCATCGGCAGCCGAGTAACCGGTCAGCGATCTGTTCGCTGCCACCACGCGGTGGCAGGGGATGAGCAGGGGCATGGGGTTCCTGCCCAGCGCTGCGCCCACAGCACGGCTGGCAGCAGGTTTACCCAACCTGCGGGCAATCTCGCCGTAGGTGAGCACCTCACCAAAAGCGATCTGCCGGGTCAGATCAAGCACGTCCCGCTGAAAGCCCTGGATGGCTGTCCAATCCAGGGGAAGGTCAAACACCTGCCGCTGACGATTGAGATATTCGTTGATCTGGCAGGAAGCTTCAAGTAGAATCGGGGAAATGTTGTTTATTCTCAATTCGGTATGAGAACCCCCCAGGTTGACCTGTGAAATCCCTGCTTCAGTGCAATAAAGGGTGATCCTGCCAATGGCTGAATCAAAGCTGAAAGCTTCGTTCATGGGTTTATGCCTCAATAATGGATGACCTGGTCGATCCGACCGAAGAGCTCTTCGCGATCGATCTGCAAATTGATATACGAAAAAACGATCTCTTCTTTGGGGTCATTCTTATTCGCGCCGCAGCTCTTGAAAATATAGCCCGATTCTTCGATCAAAATGGTGGAATCTTCAATCATAAGCGTCATCTCGTAGNNGCATTAAGCGTATAGTATATTAGCAGGGCGACTTCTCTTCTTCTCCTCCTTAGTTTTGAAAGCCGGGGTCGGCGTCCCCGGCTTTCAATCGATTATAAATGGTTTTTTTCCTCCATGTGTCCCCGCTTCTTCACTGAGCGGGGACGTTCAATTATTTGAAGTACCTGTCTGAACAATCTTTTATGATAAACTTAACACTTGTGGGTTTTGAATTCCATCTTGAGGAGTGTGCCATGGAAGAGCGTCAAACATTTGGAGTGGATGTGGCGGGGATTCACCGTGAACTGCCGCTTTTTGAGATTAAACCCGGCCTGCGCATTGCAATTTTGAACATCCTGGGTGATGTCGAATTTGTTCAGGCAGCCGCCAAAGCACTGGCTGCCAGGTTGGAAGCGGTTGAGTATGATCTCTTGATCTCCGCTGAGACCAAGAGCATCCCGTTGGTGTACCAACTGGCGGTGGATTCCCAAAAACCGTACGTGATCCTGCGAAAGAATTACAAACCCTACATGGGGAAAGCCCTGCAGCACGAGACCCTCTCCATCACTACCGGTCAGACGCAAACACTCTACCTCGATGAGAAGGACCTTGATCTCATTCGGGGGAAGAAAGTGGTGATCGTGGATGACGTGATCAGCACCGGGTCCACGCTCCAGGCCATCCGCCTGATCGTGCAGAAGGCGGGCGCACAAACCGTGGCTGAAGCGGCGGTGTTTACCGAAGGGGAGCGCGCCAAGTGGGCGGAGATCATCTCCCTGGGTCATCTGCCGGTATTTTCGGACTGACCGATATACAAGAGGCTGTTCAATTAAGAGCGGCGGTTTCTTGATTTATCCTGCAACAAGTCAGTGGAATCCGCGCATCTTGATTAACCTCTCATTTTGAGGTTCATTTCAAGGGGGTACCAGACCCACCCCGGGTCTTTCTTATCATACTGGCGGGCAGGACTCGGACCCGCTGCAATTTTCCATCTCAATTGTTTGCTCAAAGACCATCTTCCAGATCCTCTTTAGCCGAAATGGATCAATGGCTTTGGTTTAGTTGTCCATTTCTCCTGTTGCGGACCCTGAATGACAGAGGAAAACCTGCAGCACCATCCGGCTTGATATCATTCGACAATTGCCCCCTGGGTGGCATGGCAGGCGAAGACCTTTGCCTGCTTTCCTGTCTGATCGAAGTAAACCTTTTTCAGCTTCCTGATGAACGCAGACACATTTTGCTCTCGCACCAGGTTGACCGTGCAACCGCCGAAACCGGCTCCAGTCAGGCGAGCGCCCATACAGCCCGGCAGTTCCATCGCTATTTCTACAAGGGCATCCAGTTCGGGGGTGCTGACTTCGTAATCATCACGCAGGCTGTAATGGGTTTCCAGCATCAAAGCCCCAAACCCCTGGGCGTCCTGGTTCTGCAAACGCACAAGGGCATCCTGTACGCGTGCCACCTCGGTCACCACGTGACGGGCGCGTTTGTACACCACTGCGGGCAGCAGATCTTTTGCGGTTTCAAGTTGGTTTGGGGTCACGTCCCGCAGGGTTCGTATGCCGGGGTAACTGGACTTGAGGAGCCGCACGGCTGCCTCGCAATCGCTGCGGCGTTCATTGTAGCTCGAATCACTGAGAGACCGGCGGATCCCTGAATCGGCAATAACGATGGAGGTCCCGGTGGGCAGGGGAACCGGACTGAACTCGAGATTGCGGGTATCCAACAGCACTGCATGGTCTTTCACACCGTTGGCACAGGCAAACTGGTCCATCAATCCACAGTTCACTCCCACGTAGCGATTCTCGGCTTCTTGGCAAAATTGAGCCAGGGTCATGCGGTCGAGCTTCCACCCGGCAAGCGCCTGCCACATCACCGCAAAACCCACTTCCACTGCCGCCGAGCTGCTTAACCCCGAACCGATGGGGATACTGGAACTGTATTCCACTTTCACCCCGCGTATCTCAAGCCCGTGATTTTGAAACACCCAGGCAACCCCTGCAGGATACTGCGCCCATGCAGGCAGCTCATTACCTTCCAGATCTGTTTTTTGCACCAGGGAATCCAGTGAAAAGCTGCAGGATGCTTTCATGTCCAGCGCATGCAGGGTGACCGTACGATCTTCTGTTGGCGTTGCCTTGAGCGTGACATACCGGTTGATGGCGGCGGGCAGTACCAGCCCATCGTTGTAATCCACATGTTCACCCAGTAGATTGACGCGGGCAGGGGAGACCACCGTAAGCGATGGAGCAGGTTCCGTTGTGATGCGTGTTTTTACTTCCGCCTTTTCGATCAGGCGCAGCTTGCGGACGTGATCCAGGCGTTTGATGGCAGCTTCGCGTTTCATAGCCGAGGAGCGGTCATTTGCTTCTTCAATGTAAACCAGTCTGACCGGACGGTGCAGGCGGGTGTATTTTGCCCCACGTCCGGCATTATGCTGCTGCTCTCTTCGCACCGGATCCAGTGTCCAGCCCGTGTAAAACGATCCATCGGCGCATTCGACGATGTAGCAATAGTAAGTCATGGAATTACTTCTTCCGGCGCGG
>DNOU01000218.1:6381-11371 GCA_003501835.1 Anaerolineaceae bacterium
AGTGCTTCATTGTCACGGGATTCCACGGCGTCGCTGATCTCCTGCAGATTGGCGATCATCTCGTTCAATAAACGAGCGGTATGCTCGCTGTTAAGGATGGCAGTTTTGCCAAGCTCTTTTTCCTCATCCGGAAGTTCTGCCGCAAAAGTTGTCTTGAGGTACGCCATACCTGCCAGGCGTTCGCTGTCACGCCAGCCGGGTTGGGCTGTGGTGGTATTGACCAGCGCTGCAGCCACCAACTTGGGCAGCAGGTTCACCGAAGTATCCACACTATCTGCTTCGATGGGTTCGGAAAAATAAGCATGGCTGTTCAGCAGGTGAGCCAGGTCGGCGGCAAGCTTCAAGGCTTCAGAGGGCGTATCGATGGCGCTGGTGATGACCATGGCACCCTGACTGAAAAGGTCGGCGTGGGGTTCGTATGCCAGTTCCCTGGGGACATCCAGGTAGGCGGGATTGATCACCGGGGTCATGGAAATGAAATGCCGATCGGCGGGAAGGATCTCGCGGGCCCAGGCTATGGATTGCTGCCGGTTGGGCGAGGTATCGATGACCACGGTACCAGGCTGCAGGTCGTCAGCAATCTGGCGCAGTGTTTCCTCCACCTGATCAGCCGGCACCGCCATGATCACCAGGTTGGCATCCTTCACGGCAGCGTGCAGGTTGTACGCCACGTGGTCCAATGCTTTTTTCTTGAGCAGATTCTGGGCGAGGGTGGGTTCGGCATCCACCCCTGTTCTGCGGATGTTCATTTTATGGATTTCCAGCGCCATGCCAATGGAGGCGCCGATCTGATGCAATCCGATCACGGTCAGGTTGACGGTCATTCGGTCAAACTCCTATGAGCAGCTTTCGCAGGCTGAGCAGCACCGGGTTCATGATCCCACCGATGATATCAATGCGCACCAGCGGCAGCAGGAAGATCAACACCATCAGGATCATGGGTCCGAAGGATTGGATGCTGGCATACCTTGCTGACCAGCGGGCGGGAAGAAAGAATTCAAGAATTTTTTCACCATCCAGCGGAGCAAGTGGTATGAGATTGAAGATCATCAACAAAAGATTGATGGTGACAAATGTAAAAAGGAACTCGCCTGCCGAGGGGAGGATCCCTGTTCCAGCGGTGAGCGGAACAAGATTCAAGCGCAGGGGAACGGCGCCCAGGATGGCGAGAATGAAATTTGCAGCCGGTCCTGCCAGTGAGACCCACATCATGCCTGCCGAGAAGTTACGGTTAAGATTGGCGGGGTTCACCTGGACTGGTTTTGCCCAACCGAAGCCCACCACAATTAGCATCAGGCTGCCCAGGGGGTCGAGATGGCTGAGCGGGTTGAGGTTCAGCCTTCCCATGCGGCGGGGGGTATCATCCCCAAGCCGGTCAGCAACCACAGCGTGCATGAACTCGTGAAAGGTGAGGGCAATCACGAGGATCAATAATCTTGAGATGAGTACACTTGGAGAAAGATTGAGCATAAAGGAACCCACCCATCCTTGAGGGTTTTCCAGATTATAACATGGGATATAATCCTACCCATGATGATGTCTGATTTCCAGATCGGTGACGTGGTGCGACTGCGAAAAGCTCATCCATGCGGCGGATTTGAGTGGCAGATCTTCCGCCTCGGTGCAGACATTGGACTTGAGTGCCAGACCTGCCACCGGCGCGTGATGCTCAGCCGGCGCGACCTGGCGCACCGCATGAAAGCGCTTGTCATGCACGCTGAAGAGCCACCCAAGGGATAAAATCCACTCCTTTCCTGAGGACTCGACTGACCGTTCCCCGGTTGAATGTGTATATAATTAACGTTATGCCAATCCTTTCAGAGCACAGCCTTGAATTCACATCCCGAAGTGCGGAACAAACCCGCAGGTTGGGAATGCGCCTGGGGGGGTTATTGCGTCTGGGCGACGTGGTGGCGCTCACTGGCGACATGGGATCGGGCAAGACCACCTTCATCCAGGGGGTTGCCCAGGGGTGGGGATCCACCGATGCAGTTTCCAGTCCCACCTTCGTGCTGGTCAATCAATACCGCCGACCGGATGGTGTAAAGCTGCATCACATGGATGCCTACCGCATACAATCGGCACATGAAGCAGAGGATCTGGATATCGAAGTCATGATCGAAAGCGGATCGCTGCTGGTGGAATGGGCGGAGCGCATCAGTGATGTGCTCCCCGTAGAGCGACTTTCGCTGGAATTGACCTGGGTGGCGGATGAACGCCGCAATATGATCTTTATTCCCCGCGGCAAACGGTACGAAGAATTGATGAAAGAATTCAAGCACCAGGCATTTGGAGGATAGCATGCTTTTAGCGGTGGATACATCCACTCAGACGATGGGGCTGGCTCTCTATAATGGAACGCAGGTGCTGGCTGAATCGGTTTGGCTGACTCACAGTCACCATACAGTGGAACTGGCACCTGCCATTGATGAACTATTTCAGCGTGCCGCAATCAAACCCGGGCAATTGGAGGCGGTGGCTTGCGCTCTTGGCCCCGGCTCCTTCACCAGCCTGCGGATTGGACTGGCGGTGGTCAAGGGGCTGGCGCTCTCGCTGCATATTCCTGTGATTGGCATACCCACACTCACCTACCTGGCAGCGGCTCAGCCGTTGATGCAGATGCCCATGTTGGCAGTGCTGCCAGCCGGCCGTGGGCGCATGGCTGTTTCGCGCTACACAGTTCAGGACGGTGCCTGGCGGTCAGAGGGTGAGCTTTCGATCATGACTGCCGAAGCCATTTCCGACAGCATTCACGAGCCCACCTATATCTGTGGTGAGATGGATGCTGCTGAACGCCAGCAATTGAGCCGCAAGTGGAAGAACGCCATTGTTGCCTCGCCTGCCCAATCCCTGAGACGTCCAAGTTTCCTGGCTGAACTCGCCTGGAAGCGCTGGCAGGAAGGTGATGTGGACGAACCCGTCTCCCTGGCGCCGATTTATGTGCATGTCGCGGAGGCGATCCCTGATTGATCAAGCAGTGGGAAATGGCAGGCTGACCTTCCGCAGGATGGAACAGGCAGACCTGGAGCAGGTTATTGCGATCGACCAGAAATCCTTTACCCTTCCCTGGCCGGTGAGTTCTTTTCAATACGAGTTGGCTCATAACGACACTTCCAGATGTTGGGTGGCCGAGGTGGAGATTGAGGGGAAGCGAAGGATCGCAGCCATGGCTGTGGCGTGGCTCATTCTTGATGAGGTGCATATTGCCACCATTGCAGTCGAACCTGAATACAGGCGGATGAAAATCGGTCAAAAGTTGTTGATCGCCATCCTGAAGGATGCCCAGGCGTCAGGTGCCAGGCATGCTTTTTTGGAAGTCCGGGAGACCAACCTGGCAGCCAGGAAAATGTATCTCAAGTTGGGTTTCGAGGAAGCGGGTAAAAGACCTCATTATTATTCCGACACCCAGGAAGATGCCATCCTGATGAACCTCGATACCATCGATGCAGCTTTATTGGAGTGGCTCGATTAAGGTACAATTGACGGCAGTTTCCAACCTGCCCGACCAGGAGGTCGCAGTTGAATTCTCTTGAAACACTTGCAGACGTTGCCTCGCAGGTAAGGGTTTGCGAAAAGTGCACTTTGCATTTTTCGCGAAAAAACGCTGTTCCAGGTGAGGGACCTTCAGATGCTGAGATCATGTTTATCGGAGAAGGTCCAGGATTCTACGAAAATGAACAGGGGCGCCCGTTTGTGGGGCAGGCAGGCAAATTCCTGGAAGAATTGCTGGCAGAGATCGGGATGAAGCGTGAACAGGTGTTCATTGCGAACGTGGTCAAGTGTCGGCCACCGGGCAATCGTGATCCGCTGCCAGAGGAACTGGCTGCCTGCAATGGATATCTGGACCGCCAGATCGAGGCCATTAATCCCTGCATCGTGGTGACTTTGGGGCGTTTTTCGATGGCCAAATTTCTGCCGAACACCCGCATCAGCGAGATCCATGGGCATCCGGTGTGGGTAAATCAGCGCTTGATCGTGCCAATGTTTCACCCGGCAGCCGCGTTGCACCAGCCTTCCTTAAAAGCAACGGTCATTGCGGATTTTAAGCGTCTGCCCGAAGCGATCGAAATGGCGCGCAGGGGCGGTCATAAAAAGATCGAAGATTCACCGGCGGTTCCAGAGGAACAAACTCCGGACGAACCTGCCGAACAATTGAGTTTATTCTGATTCAAGGGGATTATCGATTTATGAACGCCAAAGATGAATTGATCAAGAAATTCGAAATGAAGACTGCACGTGTAGCGGTTGTAGGCATGGGTTATGTGGGGTTGCCGCTGGCAACCGTCTTCGCTGACGCTGGATTCAAAGTTGTGGGCATCGATCCAATCACCGAGAAAATGGATGCCATCAACCGCGGTGAGAGCTATATCATGGACGTTCCCACTGCCCATGTGGCACAGCTGGTGAAAGATGACAAATTGAGCGGCACCAGCGACTTTTCGGTGGTGAAGGATGTGGACGCGGTATCCATTTGCGTGCCCACGCCCTTGCGCAAGACGGGAGACCCGGATCTTTCCTTTATTGTGGACGCCACTGCCAGTATTGCCCCTTATGTACATCCCGGCATGGTGGTGATCCTTGAAAGCTCCACCTACCCCGGTACCACCCGCGAGATGGTTTTGCCTGTTTTGACTGAAAAAAGTGGACTGACGGTGGGCGAAGATCTGTTTGTTGCCTTCTCGCCCGAACGGGTTGATCCAGGGCGTACGGATTGGACGACCAAGAATACCCCCAAGGTCGTCGGCGGGATGACCGAAGCCTGCACCAAGGTAGCTTCTGCCTGGTACGCCCAGGCATTGGACACAGTCGTTCCGGTGTCATCCACCGAAGTGGCAGAGATGGCCAAGCTTCTTGAAAACACCTTCCGGATGATCAATATCGGCCTGGTCAACGAGCTGGCGTTGATGTGCGACCGCCTGGGTGTGGATGTTTGGGAGGTGATCGAAGCTGCTGCGACCAAGCCCTTCGGTTTTATGAAATTCTCCCCCGG
>DNOU01000218.1:11381-19810 GCA_003501835.1 Anaerolineaceae bacterium
CGTTTTGTGCTCACCCGCGTGACCGACGCACTGAACGCCCGCATGAAGCCTGTCAACGGCAGCAAGGTGCTGGTGCTGGGCGCGGCGTACAAACCGGATATCGATGACCTCAGGGAATCTCCTGCGCTGGATGTCATCGGATTGCTGGAGAAAAAAGGCGCTGAAGTCGATTACCATGATCCATATGTTGCCTCCTTGCAGTTGGAGGGCAAAACCCGGTACAGCGTCAAAGACCTGGACAAAGCGGTGCGCGAAGCGGATTGTGTGGTGATTGTCACCAATCACAAGAAATATGATTATGCAAAGATCCTTTCCGAGGCAAAGCTGATCGTGGACACCCGCAATGCACTTGGCAAGGCGGGTTACAAGAACGAAAAGGTGGTACGGCTCTAATGTCAAAATACCTTGTGACCGGGGCGGCCGGGTTTATCGGCAGACGAGTGACCGAAATGCTGTGTGCAGAGGGTCACCTGGTGATTGGCATTGACAGTTTGAATGACAGTTATGACGTGCGCATGAAAACCTGGCGGCTCGAGCAACTCAAGCAGCTTCAGGGATTTCACTTCATGCACCGCGATATCTGCGACCCGCAGACATTCACCGAATTAACTCAGCATCACCCGGATGTGGAAGGGGTCATTCATCTTGCAGCCAGGGCAGGTGTTCGTCAGGCAGGCGAAATTCCAGAGGTTTACCTGCAAACCAATGCCAACGGGACCTTGAATGTACTTGAGTGGTGCCGGCATTCCGGGGTGAAGAAGCTGGTACTGGCATCCACTTCCAGCATTTACGGTGCCAACCCTCCGCTGCCCACCACGGAGGAGGCGGATTCAAGCCATCCGCTGCAAATCTATGCTGCCAGCAAGAAGGCAGCAGAGGCGATGGCTTTTGTCTACCATCACCTGTACGGGCTGGATGTGACCGTATTCCGTTTTTTCACGGTTTACGGGCCGGCTGGGCGTCCAGACATGGTGATGTTCCGCTTTACCCAGTGGGTGGCGGAGGGCAAACAGGTGAAAGTGACCGGCGACGGCAATCAGATGCGTGGGTTCACTTATGTGGATGACATCGCCCGCGGCGTCATCGCCGGCTTGCAGCCGCTGGGCTACGAAATCATTAACCTGGGCGGGCACGAAACCATCACCATCAATGAATTGCTGGCGATGATCGAAAAGCAATTGGGCAGGCAGGCTTTGATCGAGTACATCCCCCGTCACCCTGCAGATGTGGATGCCAACTGGGCAAATGTGGACAAAGCTCGAAAAATGCTAGGGTGGGAACCCAGGGTCGAACTGGCTGAAGGTGTTCCTGCCCTGGTGGATTGGTATCAGCAGAATCGTTTCTGGGCAAGTCAGATTCTCACTCCATGACCGTTCTACGTGGGAAACTCTCGACCTTATTAAAGGAAGACACCAGCTTACGCCGGGTGCTGCGTAATACCAGCTATATGTTCAGCTCACAGACAATCACCCTGGTGCTTGCCCTGGTTCAGAGCGTCTTCGCTGCCCGTCTGCTGGGCACAGCCGGCTTTGGTATGATCGGCATCATTACCCAGTTTGTGAGCAGCGTCAACCGCATCTTTTCCTTTCGCATGAGTGAATTCATCGTTCGTTTCCTGGGGAAGGAGCTTAACGATCGTAACATTGACCGCGCCGGGGCGGTGGTCAAGGCAGCGGGAGCCGTGGAAGCGGTGACTTCGATTGCGGCATATCTGGCGCTTTATCTGCTGGCGCCGCTGGGCGCGCAGTATATCGCCAAGGATCCCTCGGTCACCGGGTTGATCCGCCTGTTCGGGTTGTCCATCCTGGCCCAGATCACCACTGAAACCGCCAACGGCGTGCTGCAGATCACCAATCATTTTCGCACCCAGGCGATCATCAATACCCTGCAGGGCACGGTTACCGCGGTGATGATCTTCATCGCCTTTCTGCTCAAGGCGGATTTGATTTTCGTACTCTGGGCGTACCTGATCGGTAAATTCATCACCGGTTTGCTGCCTATTCTGATGGCCATCCTTTACCTGGAACGGCATCTCAAACGCGGATGGTGGCACGCTCCATTCTCACTGCTGCCATCCTTTAAGGAAATGGCAGGTTTTGCGGTCAGCACCAATTTGAGCGGATCAGTAAAGATGCTTTCCACCGAAAGCGAAGCTCTGTGGGTGGGGTACTTCCTTGATCCTGCCGCAGTGGGGCTTTACAAGATCGCCCTGGCGATTGTCACTCCTCTGATGATGCCCATCACCCCCTTCATCGCCACCACCTTTCCTGAAATTACGCGCAGTGTGGTCGCCAGGAAGTGGCGTCAACTCAGACAGCTTCTCAAGCGGGTGACGGCCATCTCCGCTGCCTGGACTTTCATTGTATTTCTCGGCATGGCGTTGTTTGGACGCTGGGTGATCACAGCATTTTACTCTGCTCAATTTATTGGAGCCTACCCGGCATTGATGATCCTCATCCTGGGGTTTGGCGTGGCGAACATCTTCTTCTGGAATCGCACGCTTCTGCTTTCCTTTGGCCGGGCAAACATTCCCTTATATGTTCTGGCAGCGGCGATGCTTTTGAAGATCGGGCTCTCGTTTGTGGTGGTCCCTGTGTTCGGTATCAATGGCGAGGCTGCACTGCTCGCAGGGAACCAGGTCCTTTCCGTGGGGGCATTGGTCGTGATCGGCCTGCTGATGATTCGTAAGGCTGAAAGAGTCGAACCCGAAGGGGCGTCATTGTGAAAATCGCCTATGTGGCTGCTGCACAGATTCCCTCCACCCGGGCGAACAGTATCCAGGTGATGAAAGTCTGCCAGGCGCTCAAGCAGAACGGACAGGAGATCCGCCTGTATGTACCCGGCAGGTTACCCACCCGCTGGGACGTGCTTAAGCAGCAGTATGGGCTGAGCACAAGCTTTGATATTGAGTGGATTTCGAACTGGCGAATCTTGAAGTACCTGGATTTCACCTTCAAGTCGCTTCAGGCTGTTCGCCAATGGCGGGCAGATATCGTTTACACGCGCATGCTGCAGGTGGCTCGTTCTGCGGCACTCTCCGGTCTGCCGGTGATCCTGGAGTTGCACAATGTGCCTTCAGGCAGATTTGGTCCCTCTCGATTACGCGACTTTCTGTGTACACCGGTGCACAAGCGCGTGGTGTTCATCACCCGGTCACTCCGCCAGCTCGTTGAAGAACAATTGGAACTCGAGATCCCCGATGAAGAAGTGATCATTGGACCTGATGGGGTTGATCTGGAACGTTATGAAAACCTGCCTTCACCTGGAGATGCCAGAAGGGAATTGGGATTCCCCGAACGGGTTACAGCCCTGTATAGCGGCAGCTTTTACCAGGGACGGGGGATGCAGACGTTGTACGACCTGGCAGCTGCCCTTCCCAACCTGCAATTTGTGTGGGTGGGCGGAACCTCGGATGAGGTGAAAGGCTGGAAACAAAAGCTCGCGGCTGGCGGGATCAACAACGTGATCCTGACAGGATTCGTGAGCAATGGAAAACTTCCCCGTTACCAGGCGGCAGCAGAAATGCTCCTCATGCCCTACAGCCTTATTGTGGCAGCTTCGAGCGGAGGGAACATTGCAGGCGTCACCAGCCCGATGAAACTTTTTGAATACATGGCGTGCGGCAGGGCAATCGTGACCAGCGATCTTCCGGTGTTGCATGAAGTTCTCAATGAAGCGAATGCCATTTTCCTCCCTCCGGACGACCTGGAAACCTGGAAAATGACCCTGCAATCCCTCTCTGAAGATGAACCGCGCCGGCAGAGACTGGCAGGCCAGGCACTGGCGGATGCGCAGCAATTTTCCTGGCGCAGCCGCATGCAGCAGATCCTGGATGGATGGACAACCCTGCAACAGAAGGTGAGTGATGACTAAATCCCCGACCTTGCTCAAGGATGCTCTATTTTCTTTTATTGCCGGGGCTGTGCTGGGATCGCTGCTGGCAGCATTTTCTCCCCCACCGTTCTGGCAGGGTTTCTTCGGTGGATTTGTCTTATCCACACTGGCCTTTTTTGCTTTGATCCGTACCTGGAGATGGTCAGGGTCAGAGAAGATGCTTGGGATCATTATGCTGACGGCATTTGTGCTCAGGATTGGGCTGGGTGCCCTCTTTTTGAACATCCTCCCCTCTGCCGGATACGCCGATTCAGCAGTACAAAAAGCGGGCTATGTTTATTCTGATGCCTATGAAAGGGACCAGGCTGCCATTCAGCTGGTGCAGAGCGGGCAATCTGTCTTTACTCCATTCCTCAATCAACTTAAATCCGACCAGTACGGAGGGTTGCTGACCATCAGCGCGCTCATGTACCTGATCTTCAGTCCTGATACCGCCCGGCCATTGTTGATCACACTCCTGGGTGGTTTCACCATGACCATTGGCCTGGCGTTCTTCTGGGCAGCGCTCAAGCAGCGGTTCAGCAGCCGGTTCGCTTTAATCGCCTCCTGGGTGTTGGCTCTTTACCCTGAGGGAGTGCTGTTGGGCGCCTCACAGATGCGCGAACCCTTTCTGATGGGTCTGGGATGCATCGCTTTTTGGTCGGCACTTCAATGGAAAGAGCAAAAGCTGAAAGCATTCCTGACTTTTGCCGCCAGCCTGGTTGGAATGGTACTCTTCTCCCCTCCTGCCGGTATGGTTATCGGCGGTACCTGCCTGGCGCTTGTGCTGCTGGAATTCACCATCGAAACCGAGACCATTGTCAACCGCTGGACAGGCATCGAGGTGTTGACCCTCCTGGGTTTTGCCGCATTCATCAGCGGATGGATGTGGCTGCAGCCTACGCTGTACTATGAAGTCTACTCTGCGAAAATGGCATCGGGCATGTTGCAATACTTGTTTGACTTGATCCCTGCAACCCTGACCGTGCCTTTTGTCACTGTCTACGGTTTGCTGCAGCCGGTACTGCCTGCTGCCATTGTTGAACCCTCCATACCTTTCTGGACGATTCTCGGCATCATCCGGGCGGGGGGCTGGTACTTCATGCTCCCTTTTTTGCTCTACAGCCTGTTTGCATTGTGGAAGAGCGCAAAGCAGCAAAACGGCTGGATCCTGGTGCTGGTGGGGGTGGTTTTCTTTGCCTGGACAGTTGTCTCATCAGCCAGGGCGGCGGGTGACCAGTGGGATAACCCCCGCTACCGGGCGATCCTGCTGCCATTCATGGCGATGGTCTTTACATGGGTCTGGCTGAGGGTCAGGCAAACACATTCCAGCTGGTTCTGGCGGTGGGTGGCGGTGGTAGCTGTGCTGACCATTGGGTTTACCAACTGGTACTTTTCCCGTACATGGGGGGTTGGCATCTACATGTCCTTCTTCACACTGGTGGCAGACGTGGCAGTGATTTCAACACTGATCCTGTTGGGAGGGGCAATTTGGGACTGCACGAAGAAACGCAAAGGCAGACTGCAGAAGGATCTCCCCCATGGATGATTATTCAAAGAAAGTGCTCAGGCAATATACCCTGGATGCTGCCAGCATCCTGAGACACAGCGTGCTCTTAATTGAAAGAGGCGAACAAAGCTTCTACCGTGTGGCGGCAGCCCAACTGCGCATTCTATTATGCGACACCACCTTCCGTCATAACCAGGTGGAGGAGATTGCGGTTCTGCCCATTCTCTTTCCCGATATGCAGCTCCCGGCTTTGGATCCAGTCCTGGAGGGGGATCAAACCCGGCGGATGCCCCTGCGAGAGTGGTTGGACCAGCCTGCTTCCTCATGCTCCAATCTGACCGTGCGTCAGGTGATCCGCAGAATTTGTGATGTGGATGGTGGAGCGCATGTGGATCCCAAACCGGTCAATGGCATTCCCACCGGTTGCGACCAGGTGGAGTGGATTTTGAGGATCGCCAGAATTTTACAGCCGGAATTGGACAAAGCGTTGGAAATTCAGCCTTAGTGGATCCAGGATCCCACTTCATCCCAGGCGTATTCAAGATGGCTGGAGAGGTTTTTGCCAGCCTTTCTTCTTACCTGTTCCTGGGCATATTGCATTAAAGGTAGACCGCCAATGGCATCCAGACGCCGACCGATGCGAATTGCCCCGATATGCCGGCATTGTGCATTGAATTGTCCACCCGGGTGCTCCGAAAGGTAATCATCCAACTTGCCAATGCGAATCAGTTCATCGATCAGATCGGCAACTTCCTTCCGGTTTTCGGATGGGTAGGGTCTTGGTTTGAACAAGCCAGAAAATAAACCCATAAGCGCTCCTTGGGTGCGAACATTGGTTAATTGATCATACTATAGAATTGATCACTGCGAACAAATCACTCACTGCATTCGTAGCGAGTGGGTTGCCGCAGGACTGTTTTATAACCTGAAACTGCGATGACTTCCAGGGTTAACGAGGTCACCCGGGCAATGACAGATTTCATGTAGAGAAAATTGATCTGATGGATAAACAGAGCGTAAAATTAAGGTCAACCAAACACCATCACGGAGGCAACATGCGGTTGATCTTCCTTTCCCCTCATCTGGATGATGCCATCTATTCCTGCGGTGGTACCCTTTGGCAGCAACGCCAGCAGGGTCATCCAGTAGAGATCTGGACGATCTTTGCCGGGGATCCATCGGGTGATCTGACACCGTTTGCCCACGAGCTGCACACACGCTGGGGTGTTGGCAATGAGGCGGTTAAACCAAGGAGAATGGAGGACATCACCGCCTGCAGGATGCTGGGTGTTCAGTACCGGCATTTTCCTTACCCGGATTGCATCTACCGGCGCATTCCCACCACGGGTGAACCTGTGATCATGGTGAATGACGACCTCTTCAAACCGGTCAAGGAAGGCGAGCAACCACTCGCCCATCAGATTGCTGCCGACCTGGTGAAGAGCAATCCAGAAGGAGCACTTGTTCTTTGTCCCCTGGGTGTGGGTGGGCATGTGGATCACCGTCTGACCCGCATGGCAGCAGAGTTTTCAGGGCTGCCGCTGGCTTTTTATGCCGATTTTCCCTATTCTGCTGACCCCACAGTTGATATTGCCTCCCTGATTCCCTCAGGCAGTCAGCTGATTCACCTTGAATTCAACGACCTGGCGATCGATCACTGGATCAAAGCGGTTGGCGCTTACAGGTCACAATTGAGCAGTTTCTGGGTGTCAGAAAGCCAAATGGCGGAAGAAGTGAGGGCATATGCGCATACCACCAGCGGCTCCACCTTCTGGATGCAGATTGCCTATAGTCAAAATCAATAGGGAATCTGTGCTATACTTAATTTTGGATTAAAATGGACCGTTCTTTCTGGCATCAATGGGCGCAATCCTTGCAACGCTATCACCTGAGAGGTCTCTCACTGGTGCTGCTGGAAGGAACCGGTCCGTTGAAGATCGTGCTTGCTCAATTCATGCTTGCCGGAATCCCGTTTGCTTCTTCTGTATCCAAAGCACGATGGGAAGCAGCAGCTGAAATGCTGGAGGATAGGGATGAAAGCCGTACATTTGCTGCATTCTTGCGTGAGGAGTCAGTAAATTGAACACTGCGGCGTCCACTGTGGGGATATTGATCGTCCTGGTGTCCGTGGTTCTGATCATTTTCTTTTCCATCAAACCTGTGCGGAACAAGCTGCCGGCAGTCTTTCGGCGCATTCCCGCCATTCTCAAATTCAAACGAGCGGTGGGTGTGGCAGTGGAAGAAGGCACGGGTATTCACGTCGCCATAGGCAAAGCTTCCTTACTGCAGCCATCAAGCACCTCGGCATTTATCGGCTTGAGCACCCTTTCACGCGTGGGACAGCTGAGCGGAGCCAGCGATACGCCGCCCATCAGCACCAGTGGTGACGGCAGCCTGGCGGTGATGAGCCAGGATGTTCTCATTTCTGCAGCCCGTGAAACTGGAACTGCCCAGTTGTATCACCCTGATCAAGGACAGCTTGCCGGGATAACACCGCTTTCTTATGTGGCAGGTGTGCTCAATGTGATCCAGGATCCCGGGATCAAGACCAACGTATTCATCGGTAATTTTGGACCTGAAGCCGGGTTTCTGACTGCCGCCTCTGAAGAGAAAGGTGCCTTCACCATGGCAGCGAGCGACAACATCGCTGCGCAGGCGGTATTTTATGCCACAGCCGGTGAGCCGCTCATCGGCGAGGAATTGTATGCAGTTCCGGCATATCTGCAATCCAGCCCGTTCCACATGGCAAGTCTGCGCATGCAGGATATTCTCCGCTGGGGGATTGTCGCAGTTCTGGTTGGGGGGGCGGTTTTGAAGTTGGTGGGTGTGATATGAAATCTCCCATTGCAGCCCTCGTCGGATTTGTTGTAGGGGTGATCGTTCTGGCGGGGTATTTTACCACCTCTGCTTTCCTGGCTTCAATCCGCACGCCCATTTTGGATTGGACAGTCATCCTGGCAGGCGTGGCAGGTCTGATCGCCATCCTGAACCTGGTCTTTGGTGTGCACATGAAGCGGATACGCGACAAGGCACCTCATCAGGCTTT
>DNOU01000218.1:19833-20337 GCA_003501835.1 Anaerolineaceae bacterium
TTCGCCGCTACGATCTTTTTCCTCTTGATCAACAGCGGTGTTCTTTCGTTTTCTGCTGACTTGCCTCTGCTGCGTACCATTGTTTCAACTGCTCATCAGCTGCCTGTGGCAGGTGCAAGAGGTATTCTGCTGGGTATTGCACTGGGCAGCCTGGCAACGGGTATCCGAATTTTGATTGGGGCAGACCGTCCCTACAATAATTGACCATGACTGAGAAAATCTGCCCGGTTTGTAATCGTTCAAATCTATCCACTGCCAAGCGCTGTTGGTATTGCCAGTCGCTGCTGGAGGAGGAGACTGTTGATCAGGGGGCACCTGAATCAGGTCAGGCTCCTGCCAGTGGGAGTGATAGCGGCGAAAACGAAGTGCCTGAATGGCTGGCGCGAATCCGTCAACGAAAAGCAATTGAGGAAATGCAGCAAACCAGGTCACTTTCACCAGAAAATCTCCCTCCACATGAGGAAGCAGCGCAAAAGACTGAAAATCAACCTGAAGATCAAACCG
>DNOU01000055.1:0-1650 GCA_003501835.1 Anaerolineaceae bacterium
CTTCACCAGAGAAGACAATGTTCTTGAGTCCCTTCACCATGGTAATATCATAACTCACTGTCGGATCGAAGGCAGCAATGTGACCTGGATCGATTTTCATCACCTGGCCGGGAGCAAGATTGTATTCTTTGACTTCACCGGGGATCTCCAGAAAAGCCATACCAGGTCCGGTGAGTTTCTGCAGGACAAAGCCTTCACCGCCGAATAAGCCAGCACCTAATTTCTTACGAAAGTGCATTTCGAGTTTGACTGAGCTCTGCGCACACATGAAGGCATCTTTTTGAGTGATTAGAACCTGGTTGGGGGCAAGCTGAATGGGGAGCACTTTGCCGGGGGCTTCGGGCGTGAAAGTGATCATCCCGTTGGGAACCCGACTGGTATAGGTCGTCATGAACAAGGATTCTCCGGACAGGGCACGACCGAGGCCGGACATGAGACCGCCTTTGGTGCTGGTGTCCATTTCAATCCCATCGCTCATCCATGCCATACCGCCGGATTCTGTGAACATGGATTCACCGGGATCGAGCTGGACTTCGAGACTTTGTAAAACTGTACCTGATATTGCGTAACGCATACATTCCTCCTGAGATTTGGATATGGATTATTATAAGTCATATAAAAGTGGAATGAAACTTCTGTAGAACAGGATCATTTGAAATTTTTGCCGTTCTCACCAATAATGGAGGATATGAGACCAACTTTTTCCAGCAACGATTCATCCCAACCCAAACGCAATATTGCTGTGCGGGTTACCGATAGTGCTGAGACGATGATCCGCAAGCGTCACCCGTGGATTTTTGATCAATCGATTATCTACCAAAGCCATGCGGGGGAAGCGGGGGACCTGGCGGTGATCTTTGACTCGCAGAGGAAGTTTCTGGCGCTGGGCTTATGGGATCCCGATTCTCTCATTCGAATTCGTATCCTGCAATTCTCCAAACCGGCTGAGATTGATCAGGATTGGTTTTCTGCGAAAATTCAAGCCGCTTATACACTGAGAGAAGTGCTGCATGCACAGCATACCGACGGATATCGCCTAGTGTTTGGGGAGAATGATGGCTTGCCCGGATTGGTGATTGATCGCTTTGCGGCTGTTTTCGTGATCAAGATTTACAATGCTGCCTGGGTGCGCTATCTGGGCTGGATTGCGGAGTGTTTGCATAATATGTTCAGCTATCGTTCGCTGGTGATTCGCTTAAGCAGGAATATTGGTGAGAAAGTCGAGGGGTCTTATGGGATCACGGATGGCACTGTATTGGATGGAGAGCCAGTCGTGGAACGGGCATTGTTCCGTGAGAATGGCTTGATCTTTGAAGCTGATCCGATTCATGGGCACAAGACCGGCTTTTATCTGGATCAGCGCGATAACCGGGCACGGGTCGAGCGTTTGGCTGCTGGAAAACGTGTGCTGAATGTCTTTTCCTACAACGGTGGCTTCTCTCTGTATGCCGCCCGGGGGAAGGCGAAAGCGGTCACGAGCGTGGATCTGAACCCACTGGCGTTGGAATCGGCAAGGCGAAACTTCGACTACAACCTGGATATACCCGGGATAAAAGCCTGCCAGCATGAGACTGTGGTCGCAGATGCCTTTGATTATCTTAAAAAGGCAGCCAGGAACCAGCAAAAATTTGACATGGTGATTCTGGATCC
>DNOU01000055.1:1662-2500 GCA_003501835.1 Anaerolineaceae bacterium
GTGGGGTGCTGGTGCAGGCTTCCTGTTCGAGCCGGGTTTCAGCCGCCGATTTTTTTGATGCCATTCATGCAGCGGTACAACGCACGGGCAGGAAAATACACGAGATCGAACGCAGCGGACATGCACTGGATCATCCGGTCGGTTTTCCTGAAGGAGAATATCTGAAATGCCTGTTCGCGCGGATTGAGTGAATTCTACGGCCAGGGGATTTTAACCGGCTGTGAGTAACCGTGTTTTTCCACAGTGTAGAGTTCGCCAGAAGAGGGGTTGGCACAACCAGGTTGGTCGGTGACCATGTAGCTGGTGGTGTACTGGGTGGGAAAAGAAACAGTCCACCACAGATAGCCACCATTCTGGCAGACCCAGGCTTCGATGAAATAACCGCGGTCGTCATCTTCGGTCATGCTGACCTGATCCCAGGATATGGTGACCTGGTCGCCATCCCGCCTGGCGCGCACATTCTGCGGGGGACCGTACATGTTGGAACCGACGGATTGCAGGTTGGGGATAATGTAGCGCACAGTGTCAAGATCGCCAACCACATCGATGACTGAGTTCGAGACCCAACACCAGTAGTTGAGCTTATCGAATTTGATGTGAAGCCATTTGGAGTAGGGGAAGCGACCCCGCACGGTGCCGGTATCGCCGGGGTATAAATCGGCTGCGTGTAGATAAGCAGAGGAGGGCCCGTAACGGCAGTGTGCCTGGGTGTGGACTTTCACATCCGGGAAGGTGAAGGTAGGCGTGAGTGTGACCGTGGGGGTCAGGGTGATGGTGGCAGTATCCGTGATAGTAGGGGTGCTGGTTATGGTGGCTGTGGAGGTCAGGGTGGGTGTGG
>DNOU01000017.1:0-1387 GCA_003501835.1 Anaerolineaceae bacterium
CAACCCGCGATCGAACCGATAGGAGGAGTTGTCGATCGAATTTACCACTCCACCACCATCAAGTTAGACCGCATCCCCTGTTTTCCGTTGAAGGGTTCAAAAGGTTACACACGCATGTCCGGCAGGTCGGTCATTATTCAGGACAAAGTAGTACTGTTTTCACTGCCTGGGATGGCTACATCGAGAGTGGGAACCTTGAACCTGTCAAAGAGGAAGGGATCCTGCCACCAAGGATCAGATCACATCATCCAGCGTGTTTGATCTCAAGGAATATTTCCAAAAGGAAACAAAAAAAGGAGAGGCTGTCTTAAAGTCTGATTTTTACTTTTTCGACCGCCCAAAGTGGGTTAAAAGTTGCAGGGAATCGTCATTTAATCTTGCCCGAACCCCAAAGATTCGAAAACAATGGCCCAGTGTGGGAACATGAAAAGAGGCTGTCTATTTTGAGGACAGCCCCTACGCAGGCGGAGATGAAGCATTCTATAAATTGGGTGAGATGATCTTGATCCCGCTGGCAAACCCGTAGTTCTGAACAGATTGGAGTCCTATCACCAGCAAGCCAACGCTTTCAAGCTCCCTTGCACGGGAAAGGGAACCTGTATCCACGGGCACCAATCCGCCATCTCTCACCAGTTGGGCAACAGTAGTCTTTGCCACTGAGCTGTTGCCAGCCAGCAGTACATCCAATGGAATTCCGGCAACATGGCCGGCAACCAGGGTACTTGCAAAAGTGGTATTGAATGCCTTGACCACTGGTGTGGATTGCGGAACAAGGGCAGCCACCTCCTCGGCGGATGAGGTGCCGCTGTCTGTCTGCAAACCGTCAAACGTGGCATTCAGTGGATTGGCAATGTCCACCACAATTCGGTCTTCAAGTTTATTGCCGAGCTGACGAACCACTTCCTTGTTCATGCCATAGGGCAATGCCAACACTACCACATCCCCCAGATCGCTGGTTTCAATGTTTGAAGCTACCACAGAGGCACCGTTGCGGGCAGCAGAATTGAGCTCCGACGCCAGTTTTTGACTCTTTTCATGGTCTGAGTCAATGACCCTGACCGTATGCCCACCCTCTATCATGCGGTATCCTATTCCTCTGCCCATATTTCCAGCACCTATAATGGTCACATTCATTTAAACTCTCCTTGATTATGTATATTTAGTTACTATCATAAAGATAGTATCAATATATCATGCAGGTAACCTATTGTCAAGTAGATTACTTAATGTTATAATTTGTAAAGTTGACAGAACAGGGTAATTTGAAGTGGTGCAAAATGAGTGAGACATACGTGACTGAGAAATGCCCGGTGGAAGCGGTTTCGAACATCATTGGTCATAAATGGGTATGTCTGATCCTGCGCGACCTGGAGAATGGCCCCAGAAG
>DNOU01000017.1:1451-8314 GCA_003501835.1 Anaerolineaceae bacterium
AGATGAGCATTTATCAGGCATGCTGGCATTTTTCAAAGCCCTGTCGGATGAAAACCGACTCAAGATCGTTGGATTGCTGGCACACCAGCCTTACACAGTGGAAAAACTGGCAGATGCCCTTGGATTGAGCATCTCCACCACTTCACATCACCTGGCGCGGCTGGCATCTGCCGGTTTGGTGACTGTGCGGGTGGAAGGGCATTACTATTACTACTCGCTGCAAACGGAGAATCTGAAGGAAATGACACAACAAATGATGAAAGACGACGAAATTGCCAAGCTTTCGCAAAATGTGGAAGAAGATGCCTTTGCCCGCAAGGTAATGAAGGCGTTCGTGGATAGAGATGGGCGGATCACTGCCTTTCCCGCTCAAGAAAAAAAATTCATGGTACTGCTGCAGTATGTGGTCAACGCCTTTGAACGAGATGTGAAGTACACTGAGAAGCAGGTGAATGAGATCCTTGCACGGTATAACGCAGACACCTCTTCCTTGCGCCGCGGCTTGATCGAATACCGCCTCATGCAGCGCGAGAGCAATGGTTCGGCTTACTGGCGGATCGATGCTGAAAAGTAAGATCGACCCGCTTGTATGTTTGACTCATGAAGAATCCCGTTGACATAAATCCATCGGCATCCTTGCTGATGGCTTCCTCCCCATTGGTTGGGTTCAGGTAAAATGATTCCATGGAACGCCCTCGTATTCACCTGGATGTGCGATCGTTGTACGACCAATTTGATCAACCGGTGACAGAATTTGATTGCGGCGAAAAATGCCGCCTGCACAATCCCAGTGGAAAACCCTTCTGCTGTGACATCTGTCATGCCGTGCCGGTGGCATTCTCGCAGGAGTGGGAGTATTTAAGACTTCAAACAGACCTCTGGCATCTCTGGCGGGGGAATGAATGTCCGGAGGACGAATCCAATCCAGACCGGTTACGGTCGCAGACACCGGAACACCTGCTGCTGATGGCTTGCAAGGGTCCGGCGTTTTGCGAGCGCAATTACCGCGCCAGCAGCTGCCGTCAGTTCCCCTTTTTCCCGTATATCACATCTGACGACCGTTTCATAGGACTGTCGTACGAATGGGAATTTGAATCCACCTGCTGGGTGATCAGTCACCTCCATTCGGTCACCGCGGCTTACCGCCGCGAATTCATCCAGGTGTACGACGACCTCTTCACCCGCATTCCCAATGAGTTTGATAGTTATGCCGGCGCATCGGAAGAGATGCGGGATCATTTTGCCAGCCTTCGACGCCGTATTCCATTGCTGCACCGCAACGGGAAGGATTACCTGCTCAGTCCCCAAAATGAACGCTTGACACGGGTGGATCCATTGCGGTATCCCAGGTTTGGATTTTATAGAACAGAATCAGGCTCCTGAATTCCCCCTGCCGGGATGACCTGCGATGTTTAATTCGATCACTTGCTCTTAGCTTTGACGGGGTGTACCAATCTTGCGCCGACAAGGCTTGCCAGAAGCATCATCACTGCCATTCCTGCGACCATGAAGGTGGTGGGCTGTGCCCCGGCTTGTTCCAGGATCACCCCCTGCAAAGCTGGCAGTGCCATGCCGCCGATTGAGCCGACCGATATGATGACACTGGCTGCCTGGGCTGCGGTTTCCTTGAAGGTTGCCGTGGAAAATGCGATCATGGTGGGATAAGTGCCGCCGTATCCCAAACCAATGCCCAACACCGCCAGGGTGCTGAGGATGGGGTTGCCATATCCGGTAATCAAAAGCAGTGTGCCGGCAAAGGTCACTGCCAGGGTGGAGATGAGGATTTGAAGCTCTGTCAATCTGGACCCCAGCCAGGAGCAAAGCATGCGTCCGACCATCAGAGCAAGGTAAAAGGCAGAAGTTACGAAAGCCGCCCGTTCAAGCGGGAATCCTACGGATTGCTGCAGGTAGGTGGTGGTCCAACCTGACATGCCGGTTTCAGAGCCACCGTAAAAGAATGAAAGTACCACCACCACCCATAGAATGGGGGACGCAAGCAGCGCAGTTTTCGTTGGAGTGGCTGGTGTGGTCGTCTGTGAAAGGTCAGTCCTCTGCAACGGGGTGTGGATCATCATCAATCCTGCACTGAAGATCAGCAATGCACCCAGCCAGAAGACAGGCAGTCCAGTCTCAAATTTGATCACCGAAAATCCGGCGAGGGCAGGCCCGATGAATGCCCCAAGGGCGTAAAAGATGTTGGCAAAATTGATGGCGGTCGCACGTTTTTCGTAAAAAAGCGTCGCGATGCTGAGATTACCGCTGAAGTTGACAGCGCCATGACCGAGCCCCAGGACCATGGCTGAGATCAGCAGCAGCGGGAGAGAGCGGCTGAGTGAAATTCCGGTCATCCCCAGGGCAGCCAACACCGTGCCTGCCAGGAGAATGGGATGCAGCCCAACCCGGCTGCTGATGGAACTGCTAAAGAGCTGGGTCACCAGTGCTCCCAGGAAGAGCGCCGTGAAAATGGCTCCCACAGCTGCCAGCGAAGTATTGGTGTTTGAGGAAAGCTCTCCCAGTACCGGTCCGATCGAAGCCATGATCAGGCCAAGGGCGAAAAAGACAAAACTTACCATGACCAGGGTGCGATTTGCAATAGAGTCGGACTTCATTGGACAGCCTTATTCTTTACCCCTGCCTTGATGAACGCTGCAGGCATTATAATTCAATTTTCTTGCTGATCCCGGTACATCACTTTTTCATGGAAGGTTGCAATGGAACGCCTGGGCAAGGTCTATAACGAATTCCCGCGGAAATTTTGGGTGGTGGTGGGCGTGAGCTTCATTGATCACGTGGGAGGTACCCTGCTTTTTCCTTTCTTCTCGCTTTATATCACCCAAAAATTCGGTGTGGGCATGACTGAGGCGGGAATCATCCTCGGACTGTTTTCAATCTTCGGACTTGTCGGTTCGATGATCGGTGGTGCGGTGACCGATAAATTCGGCAGGCGCAAACTGATCATTTTTGGACTGATCTTCAGCGCCATCAGCACCCTTACCCTGGGCTTGATCAAAACCTACGCCATGCTGATCCCGCTTTCGATGGTCATCGGGCTGCTCTCCGATATCGCCGGACCGGCGCACAACGCCATGATCGCCGACCTGCTGCCGGAAGACAAACGGCAGGAGGGATTTGGCATCCTGCGTGTCAGCGGCAACATGGCCTGGATCATCGGTCCCACCATTGGCGGATTTGTGGCGACCAGGTCTTTTCTGGCGCTTTTCATCATGGATGCGGTCATCAGCTGCATTGTGGCATTCCTTTTCTTTAAATTCATTCCTGAAACCAAACCCAGGACCGCTGAACACATTGAGCAGGTGAGCCTGTTCAAAACCTTCCAGGGATACGGAACGGCGCTGCGCGACAGGGCTTTCATGGCATTTCTTGTGGCAAGCGTGCTCATGGGTCTGGTGTACGGGCAGATGTACAGTTCGCTTTCAGTGTTCTTGAACAGGGTTCACGATATTCAACCGAGCGGGTTTGGATTCCTGCTCACGTTGAGTGCCATCGTGGTGATCCTGTTTCAGTTTAGCGTCACACGTAAAATCAAACATTTTCCGCCGTTTCTGCTGATGGCTGTGGGGACCCTTTTCTACATGGTCGGATTTGGCATGTTTGGCTTCGTAACGACTTATGTGCTGTTTGCCCTGGCAATCGTGGTGGTCACCCTGGGTGAGATGATCGTGGTGCCCACTTCGCAGGGGCTGGCTGCCAATTTCGCTCCCCAGGAAATGCGCGGACGATACATGGCGGTTTATGGTCTCTCGTGGTCCATTCCCTCCACCATTGGTCCTGGAGCAGCCGGGGTGATCCTCGACAATCTCAACCCGAACCTGCTTTGGTACATAGGGGGCATCCTGTGTTTTGTTGCTGCCATGGGATTCTACTTCCTGCATTTGCGGTTGGGCAGGGAGAAGCGATTCATCCAGGAAGAAGCCGAAACAGCATCGATGGATTAAACAGAAAGCGGTATCCCCCAGGATGCCGCTTTTTCTCCGCCAAATGGCAAGACTTACAGGCATTCTCCCAGGTCGCAGCGGTTATTGTTGTTTGAATCAGTATATCGCCGGCAGCGACCCGGGTAACCGCAGCCACGGTTGCAACGCACGGTGCATGCTGTCACTGCAGCTGGCTGGGTGGGCACCACAGTGGTCGGCTGGGTGGTTGATGCAGTCGTATCCGCTGGTGCATTGATCGTCGGCGTGGCTGCTGACGGAGCGACGAATTCATTGGACGGATTCTGCGCATAGGCATACGGTGAACTTGATGACTCCGCATAGAGATTCAGTTGTCCCAGGCTGCGGATGGCCATACCGGCAGCTGCGATGGTGACAGCACCTGTTGGAACGGCAACCCTCAGAAATTCACGCCGGCTCATCGGGTTCTGGCTGGGTGAATTGCCTGCGGAGATTGCGGTAACGGAAGAGCGCACAGGCCGATTGAAGACCTTGTGGGCAGTTCGTGAAATCCATCGCCAGTGGACAATGATCTTGACTGCGAGCAACATCATTGTTGCCATTGCAGAGATGATGTGAACCTTGAGCCAGGTATCATAGGAAAGCAGTGTCAAGTTAAGCCAGCTGGAGATCACCAGTCCGGTGACGATGATCATGAAGAAACCAAAGAATAGACCCAGATCAAGCCCAAAATAGAGTCTTGACTTGCTTGAAGTCTTCGCCTTCAATCTTGAGAACACCGAAGTTACCCAGTCCCAGTGGATCAGCAGATGATAAGCCGCCAAAATAACGGCAAAAGTGCCCAGCACTTGATGCAGGTTCAACCCGGTCAGATCGCGAAAATAAGCCAGCAAAAAGGCAACCAAAAGAATGGCATCCATGATCCAGAGGGTCTTTGCATTAAACATTTTCATAATTGCTCCCAATAAATATGAGTAAGATGCCATAAGGTTACGCTACGAATGTGCAGAAATCATTGAGTTTGTGTCCAATTTAACGGAGACTGATCCGCCAAAGCGCATTTGATCCGGCTGCGAATGCCTTTAGAGGTATTTGTTGGTACAATAAGTTGAATGGCTGACACACTCTTACAAAGGTTTTCTGGCCATTTTGAATTCAATTTGGGAGATGAAATATGGAATATCGACATTTGGGACGATCTGGAATTCAGGTGAGTGCCCTTTCATTTGGATCATGGGTGACCTTTTACAACCAGGTGGATGTGGACATGGCAGTCCAATCCATGGCAGCGGCGTATGATGCCGGGGTCAACTTCTTTGATAATGCCGAAAGTTATGCAGCTGGAAAGTCGGAAGAGGTCATGGGCCAGGCGATCAAGAAACTGGGTTGGCGGCGTTCGAGTTTCCTGGTGTCTTCAAAGTTTTTCTGGGGATTGAACAAGGGTGTCAATGAGAGCAATACGCTCAACCGGAAGTACCTACTGCAGGCAGTCGATGGCTCGCTCAAACGCTTTGATCTGGATTATCTTGACCTGATCTTCTGTCACCGTGCTGATCCTGATACCCCCATTGAAGAGACTGTCTGGGCGATGCACAATCTCATCGAACGGGGCAAGGCACTCTATTGGGGTACCTCCATGTGGTCCTCGGGCGAGATCGCAGCTGCCATTGAGATTGCCGAACGGCACCATCTGCACAAACCCGTGATGGAGCAGACGGAATACAACATGCTCAGCCGCACGAAGATGGAGGTGGAGTACGCCCGCATCTTCAAGGAATATGGATACGGCTCCACCATTTGGAGTCCGCTGGCATCCGGGCTGCTAACCGGAAAGTACAACAATGGTATTCCAGTAGGCTCGCGCGGCACGCTCAAGGGGTTTGAATGGCTTCATGATAGGCTGACCGACCAGAACGCCATCGACAGGGTCAGGAAGCTTCAGGGAATTGCGTCCGACCTGGGTGTGACCATGGCGCAGATGGCCATCGCCTGGTGCTTGAAGAATCCCAATGTCAGCACGGTGATCACGGGTGCCAGCCGGGTGGAACAGGTGCATGAGAATATGAAAGCCATGGACGCCCTGCCCAAGTTGACACCCGATGTGATGGCTGCCATTGAGCAAATCATCGGAAAACCACAGGTTGAGTAGGATTGAGACTGTATGAACAAGCCCGGTAAGGATGCGAAAATCACCATCCTGAGAAACGGACCCTACCACGTGGAGGGCGATGTCTCCGTCGTCAGGAAAACCCAGGTGGTTTCGGAGTACGGCGAACCGTTGACCTGGCAAAAGGGCGAACGCCTGGATTGTGAAGGTGAGGTCTATCTTTGCCGCTGCGGAAAATCAAAGACTTATCCATTTTGTGATTCCACCCACCGCTCGATCGAATTTGACGGCACCGAAACGGTGGATAATCACACCAGTGAAGAGCGCCGGATGGATTACCCCGAAGGTGAAGGCATCGTGGTGCGCAAAGATGACTACCTGTGCACCGAATCGGGTTTCTGCGGCAACCGCCTGACCGACATCTACGAGATGATGGCTGATACAGACGAACCCAGTGTGAGAGCGGAGATCATGGCCATGATCGACCGCTGTCCATCAGGTGCCTTCACCTTTGCCCTCAAAAAAGACGGACCCGACATTGAACCAGACTATCCTGTCCAGGTGGCAGTGACCACCGAGATCATCAGCGAAGGAGCCATTCGTGGACCCTTGTGGGTGACGGGCAACATTCCGGTTGAACTGTCGGATGGCAGCCTGCTGGAGACCCGCAACCGGGTGACGTTGTGCAATTGCGGAAATTCACACCATAAACCCCTTTGTGATGGAACGCACCGCAACTGCCCGCAACAAAACAATGGATAATCTGCTATACTTTGTAAATAAACCATTGTATATTTCCTTTTTAGTCCTCCCAAGGTCTCCCACCCTTGGGAGGATGTTTT